>NZ_JBEOYO010000048.1:0-69312 GCF_040297125.1 Streptomyces sp. NPDC001868
TTTCCCTCCACCCCCCCCGCCCGTTCTGGTGGGGGCGGTGCCCCCGCGTTACCTCCTCACCCCCCGGGCCCGGGGGGAACTGCGCGAGAAGCCCCACGCACCCGCACCCGCCGACGAAACCCGCACCCCCGAGCCATCAGGCGCCCCCCGAATACTGCGGCGGGATGAAATCCCTCTGGCCCCGTGTTGGGTCTTGCGGAGACCAGGACGAACGGAGGGCACCGGCGTGGCAGCGCAACAGGGGGGCGACCGAGGGTGGGCGCGCAGGCTGGCCGGATACGCGTGGCGGTACCCCAAGGACGTGATCCTCGCCCTCGGCTCGTCCCTCGCCGGTATGGCGGTGATGGCGCTGGTCCCCCTGATCACCAAGGTGATCATCGATGACGTGATCGGGGACAACACCAGGGACATGACCCCCTGGGCGGCGGCCCTGATCGGCGCCGCCCTCCTCGTGTACGTCTTCACCTACATCCGCCGCTACTACGGCGGCCGCCTCGCCCTCGACGTCCAGCACGATCTGCGCACGGAGATGTACGGGACGATCACCCGCCTCGACGGCCGCCGCCAGGACGAGCTGTCCACCGGTCAGGTCGTCGGCCGCGCCACCAGCGACCTCCAGCTGATCCAGGGCCTGCTCTTCATGTTGCCGATGACCATCGGCAACATCCTGCTGTTCCTGATCTCCCTCGGGATCATGGCGTGGCTGTCCCTCCCGCTCACCCTGGTCGCGCTCGCCGTCGCCCCCGCCCTGGTGTGGATCGCCGCGCGCAGCCGCGCCAAGCTGCACCCCGCCACCTGGTATGCCCAGGCCCAGGCCGCCGCCGTCGCGGGCGTGGTCGACGGCGCCGTCAGCGGCGTACGCGTGGTGAAGGGGTTCGGGCAGGAGGAGCAGGAGACCGGGAAGCTGCGGGAGGTCGGGCGGCGGCTCTTCGCGGGGCGGCTGCGGACCATCCGGTTCAACTCCCGGTACACCCCCGCCCTCCAGGCCGTCCCCGCGCTCGGCCAGGTCGCGATGCTGGCGCTCGGCGGCTGGCTGGCCGTCCGGGGCCACATCACGCTCGGCACGTTCGTCGCGTTCTCCACCTACCTCGCCCAGCTGGTCGGCCCGGTCCGCATGCTCGCCCTGGTGCTCACCGTCGGCCAGCAGGCCCGCGCCGGCACCGAACGCGTCCTGGAGCTGATCGACACCGAGCCCACGCTCGACGACGGCACCAAGACCCTGCCCGCCGACGCGCCCGCGACCGTCGAGTTCGACGACGTGTCCTTCGGGTACGAGGAGGGGCGCCCGGTCCTCGACGGGCTCAGCTTCGAGATCCGCCCCGGCGAGACCCTCGCGGTCGTCGGCTCCTCCGGCTCCGGCAAGTCCACCGTCTCCCTCCTCCTGCCGCGCTTCTACGACGTGACCCGGGGTGCCGTCCTCATCGGCGGGCACGATGTGCGGGAACTGACCCTCGACTCGCTGCGGGCCGCGATCGGGCTCGTCCCCGAGGACTCCTTCCTCTTCTCCGACACCGTCCGCGCCAACATCGCCTACGGCCGCCCGGACGCCACCGACGAGCAGATCGAGACCGCCGCCCGCGCCGCCCAGGCGGACCGTTTCATCACCGCGCTGCCCGACGGCTACGCCACCAAGGTCGGCGAGCACGGCCTCACCCTCTCCGGCGGCCAGCGCCAGCGCGTCGCCCTCGCCCGCGCGATCCTCACCGACCCCCGCCTCCTCGTCCTCGACGACGCGACCTCGGCGGTGGACGCCCGCGTCGAACACGAGATCCACGAGGCCCTCCAGCACGTCATGGAGGGCCGCACCACCCTCCTCATCGCCCACCGCCGCTCCACCCTCGGCCTCGCCGACCGCATCGCCGTCGTCGACGAGGGCCGCCTCGCCGACATCGGCACCCACGAGGAACTGGAACGCCGCTCCGCCCTCTACCGCCGGCTGCTCACCGACCCCGACGAACTGGGCGGCGTCTCACCCGGCCACCTCCCCCAGGCGGCCCTGACCTCCCTGACCAAGGCCGACGACACCCCCGTACGCGACTCGATACGGGACGAGCTGGACGCCGAGTTCGACGCCGAGCGCGGCATCACGCCCCGGCTGTGGACCGGCGACCGGGAGCCCCGCGACACCGCGTTCGACGGCACCCCCGCCACCCCCGAACTCCTCGCCCAGGTCGAGGCGCTGCCCCCGGCCACCGACACCCCCGGCATCGACGAGGCCCGCGCGGTCGCGCCCGAGGAGTCGTACGGCCTGAAGCGGCTGCTGCGCGGCTTCGGGCTGCCCCTCGCCCTCAGCCTGGCCCTCGTCGCCGTCGACGCGGGCATGGGCCTGCTGCTGCCCGTGCTGATCCGGCACGGCATCGACGACGGCGTCTCGCAGGCGGCCCTCGGCGCGGTCTGGGCCGCGTCCCTGCTGGGCCTGCTCGCGGTGGGCGCGCAGTGGGCGGCCCAGATCGGCGAGATGCGGATGACCGGCCGTACCGGCGAACGCGTCCTCTACTCCCTCCGCCTGAAGATCTTCGCCCAGCTCCAGCGTCTCGGACTCGACTACTACGAGCGGGAGTTGACGGGCCGGATCATGACGAGGATGACGACGGACGTCGACGCCCTGTCGACCTTCCTCCAGACCGGTCTGGTCACCGCCTTCGTCTCCGTCGTCACCTTCTTCGGCATCATGGGCGCCCTGCTCGTGCTCGACGTCCAGCTCGCCCTCGTCGTCTTCGCCACGCTCCCGCCGCTGATCGTCGGCACGGTCTTCTTCCGCCGGGCCAGCGTGAAGGCGTACGAGCTGGCCCGTGAGCGGGTCTCCGTCGTCAACGCGGACCTCCAGGAGTCGGTCGCCGGGCTGCGGATCGTGCAGGCGTTCCGGGGGGAGCGCGACGGCGGCGAGCGGTTCGCGGCCGGCAGCGACAGCTACCGCCGGGCCCGTGTCCACGGGCAGTGGCTGATCTCGATCTACTTCCCGTTCGTGCAGTTCCTGTCCTCGGCCGCGGCGGCGGCCGTCCTGGTCGTCGGCGCCCACCGCGTCGACGCGGGCACCCTCACCACCGGCGCCCTGGTCGCCTACCTCCTCTACATCGACCTCTTCTTCGCCCCCGTCCAGCAGCTCTCCCAGGTCTTCGACGGCTACCAGCAGGCCACCGTCTCCCTGGGTCGCATCCAGGAACTCCTCCAGGAGCCGACATCGACGAAGGCGGCCTCCGAACCCCTGGAGGTGCTCTCCCTGCGCGGCGACATCACCTTCGAGGACGTGGACTTCGCGTACGGCTCCACCGACGACGGGGAGGAGGCCCTCAGCGATGTGCGGCTCTCCATCCCCGCCGGCCAGACCGTCGCCTTCGTCGGTGAGACCGGCGCCGGGAAGTCGACCCTCGTCAAGCTCGTCGCCCGCTTCTACGACCCCACCGGCGGCCGGGTCACGGTCGACGGCACCGATCTGCGGGACCTCGACATCACCTCGTACCGGCACCGCCTGGGCGTCGTCCCGCAGGAGGCGTACCTCTTCCAGGGCACGGTCCGGGACGCCATCGCCTACGGGCGCCCCGAGGCCACGGACGCCGAGGTGGAGGCCGCCGCCCGGGCCGTCGGCGCGCACGACATGATCGCCACACTCGACGGCGGCTACCTCCACGAGGTCGCCGAACGCGGCCGCAACCTCTCCGCCGGACAGCGCCAGCTGATCGCCCTGGCCCGCGCGGAGCTGGTGAACCCCGACATCCTGCTCCTCGACGAGGCGACGGCCGCCCTCGACCTGGCCACCGAGGCCCAGGTCAACCAGGCCACCGACCGTCTCGCCGGCCGCCGTACGACCCTCGTCGTCGCCCACCGCCTGACCACGGCGGCCCGCGCCGACCGTGTCGTCCTCATGGCCCACGGCCGCGTCGCCGAGGACGGCACCCACGACGAACTGCTGGCCCGCGACGGACGGTACGCGGAACTCTGGCGGACCTTCGTGGGCGAGCCGGCGCTGAAGCCGTAGGGGTCTTTCGGGGCGGATCGCGCCGCGCGTGCAACCGTTCGAGGGGGGTTGTGCGTCCGTACATCAGTACGGACGTGTGGCGGGAGGGGCAGCGGTGAGCAGGCGTGGGGCACGTCGGCCGATGGCGCTCGCACTGGCCGTGCTGGCGCTGGCCGGGCTGCTGACCCTGGCCGGGCCGGCCGGGAGCGCGGAGGCCGCCGCGTCGTGCGCCGGGCGCAAGGTGCGCACGCTGACCTTCGACACCGGGACCGTACGGGTGTACCGCAAGGGCGGCCGGTATGTGTGCGCCGTGCTGGTGCCCAGGAAGCAGGCCGGCAAGGGAAGCGTGCGCATCCGGGCCTGGGGCGGCCGGTGGGTGCGGAACACGAAGCGTCCCGCCGGGCCCGTGACCGTGCACGCGGGCCGGCGTGCCGTGTGGATCAAGGCGCGGGCCGGCGGCAAGACGTACGACTCGGGCTGGATCCTGCGCTGAACCGCGCCACCGCCCGCCGAGCTGACCGGTGCCCCGTACAGGGTTTTCCCTATCGCTCCCATCTGCGGCTGAAAGCAGTCCAGTTGGCCCCTTTCTTCCCTGGTGCCCCGGCGGTGGCTCCGATAGCTTCCGGCGCACAGCTGCTGCATAGGGGAGAAACGCATGCGCAAAGCACTCAGATGGGTGCTGTCGCTCGTGGTGCTCATAGGCACGTTGAGCACGGCGGGGGCGGCCACCGCCGCCGGATCGGACACCGGTGACATCAAGGACCGGCTGCTCGCGATACCGGGCGTGAGCCTGACCGAGGAGAAGCCGTACCCGGGTTACCGCTTCTTCGTCCTCGACTTCACCCAGCCGGTGGACCACAGGAACCCGAAGAAGGGCACGTTCCAGCAGCGGGTCACCCTGCTGCACAAGGACACCGCCCGTCCGACGGTCTTCTACACCGGCGGCTACAACGTCTCCACGAACCCCGGCCGCCGTGAGCCCACCCAGATCGTGGACGGCAACCAGGTCTCCATGGAGTACCGCTTCTTCACCCCGTCCCGCCCCGACCCGGCGGACTGGTCCAAGCTCGACATCTGGCAGGCGGCCAGCGACCAGCACCGGATCTTCAAGGCGCTGAAGAAGATCTACGGCAAGAAGTGGATCTCGACGGGCGGCTCGAAGGGCGGCATGACCGCCACCTACTACGAGCGCTTCTACCCCAAGGACATGGACGGTGTCGTCGCGTACGTCGCCCCCAACGACGTCGTCAACAAGGAGGACTCGGCGTACGACCGGTTCTTCGCGAACGTCGGCACCAAGGAGTGCCGCGACCGGCTGAACGCCGTGCAGCGCGAGGCGTTGGTGCGCCGTGAGCCGCTGAAGAAGAAGTACGCGGAGTACGCCGCCGCCGAGGGCTTCACCTTCAACACCGTCGGCAGCCTGGACCAGGCGTACGAGGCCGTCGTCCTCGACTACGTGTGGGGCTTCTGGCAGTACAGCCGGCTCGCCGACTGCGACAGCGACGTCATCCCGAAGGACGCCAAGAACGCCACGGACGACGAGATCTGGACGTCCATCGACACGATCGGCGGCTTCTCCTCGTACACCGACCAGGGCCTGACGCCGTACACGCCGTACTACTACCAGGCGGGTACCCAGCTGGGCGCGCCCGAGATCAAGTTCCCGCACATCGAGAAGAAGTACATCCGCTACGGCTACCAGCCGCCCCGGAACTTCGTCCCGCGCGACATCGAGATGCGGTTCCAGCCGTTCGCGATGCGGGACATCGACACCTGGGTCCGCAACAACGCCAAGCAGATGCTCTTCGTCTACGGGCAGAACGACCCGTGGGGCGCCGAGCCGTTCCACCTGGGCAAGAGGGCGCGCGACTCGTACGTCTTCACGGCCCCCGGCGCCAACCACGGTGCCAACGTCGCCGGTCTCGTCCCGGCGGAGAAGGACCTGGCCACGGCCCGGATCCTGCAGTGGGCGGGCGTCGCCCCGGCCACCGTCCAGGAGGACCCGAGCAAGGCGAAGCCGCTGGCGAAGTTCGACTCCAAGCTCGACAAGCGGGACGTCGAGCGGGAGATGACGCTGCGGCCGTAAAGGGCCCGCCGCACCAATGAGTCGAGCCCCGGTGCCGCCGTGATCGGCGGCACCGGGGCTCGACCGCTGCGAGATCCCTATGGACGATCCCTACGCGAGATCCCTCTGCGGATTCCTACATCGGCACCGCGCATCCCACCGGCCGGCTGCCGCCCAGCCGCACATACAGATCAGTCGTGGCGGGGCACTGTGCCTTCGTGTCGACGGCCGTCGTCACCTCGTACTCCGGATCGTGCTTGCCGTTGCCGTCGCAGGCCGTCTCGCGGACCTCGCCCTCCCCGGTGCCGTAGACACAGTCGCCGACGATGGTGCGCGGCCCGCCCCCGCCACCGGGATCGCCCGGGTGCGGCGGCTGCAGCTTGCGCATACAGGCGTAGCCCTGCGGTACGGACCCGTCGCCGTCCTCGTCCTCGCCGGACCCGCTCTCGTCCTGGCCGGGCCCGCCGGAATCACCGGAGGAGGTCCGGGACTCGCTGATGTGGAGGACGAAGTCGGTGGTCGGCGGGCAGAGCGGCCCCTGTCCGACCCGGCCGTCGTGCCGGGCCACGACCCGGGCGGCGGCGCGCTCGCCCGCGCAGGGCACCTCCGTGAAGCTGGTCGTCCCGAACGAACTGCACTCGTCGACCCCGAGGAACACGGTCCCGTACCCGGACCGCAGGGTCGGCACGGTCGTGGCCGTCCGCTCCTCGGGCTCCTCGCCCACCCCGCCCGACCAGGCCTGACACCCCGAGAGCACGGCGACGGCCAGGACGACGGCAGCCACGAGCCCCCCTGTACGCACCATTCGAACGCGACACACCCCTCGCATGGCCACCCCCCGATGCACCCCCGTCCAGCGTGACCCTGTGACGGGGGCCACGCCAGACATACCGTGCGCTTTGCGCAAGTTAGGGGTGGTGCGCGAGGAGTGCGACGTAGGTGCCGTACGTCAGGGTCCGTACGTCAGGGTCCGTACGTCAGGCCGTGCCCGATCGGGTACAGCACCTCCGTCGGTTCGTCGGCCCGCTGCACCGGCACCGGCAGCCTCCCGTGCGGCGCCACCCGCCCGGCCAGCACCCGTGCCGCCGCCCGCACCTCGACGTCCGTCCAGGAGTAGGACGCCAAGTAGCCCTTCACGCCCGGGAGTTGAGCCACGTCGTACGGGTTCCGGATCGCGACCGCCACCACCGGCACCCCGGTGGCGAGGAGGCGGGTGACGAGGGTCTTCTGCGTACTGGCGGCCGTCACGTTGTACGTCGCCACGACCACCGCGTCCTTGCCCCGCGCCGCCGCGACGGCCTGGTCGACGAGGGCCGGGGTGGGTGCCGTACCGGTCGACAGGCCGGCCGTGGTGAAGCCGAGGGAGGCGAGTTCGGCGGCGAGGACGGCCGTCGGCGGGCCCGTGGTGCCCGACGGGGACGCAGGGTCGGCGCCGACCACCAGCACGCTGCGGTGCGTACGAGGGGACAGCGGCAGCAGCGGGCCCTCGTTGACCAGGAGGGTCGTGGTCCGCTCGGCGATCCGGTCGGCGGCGTCGAGATGCCGTCGGATCCCCACCACCCGGTCGACACCGGCGTCACTCACATACGGCCGCTCGAACAGCCCGAGCTTCGCTTTGAGCCGCAGGATCCGGAGGATCGACTCGTCGAGGCGGGCCTCGGTCAGCTCGCCGGCCCGTACGGCGTTCAGCACCGCGTTCCACGCCACGTCGATCGACGGCGGGTTGAGGAGCTGGTCGACCCCGGCCTTCAGCGCCAGCACCGGCACCTGGTCGTCGCCGTACTTCTCCCGTACGCCCTGCATACCGAGCGAGTCGGTGACGACGACCCCGTCGTAGCCCAGCTCGCCGCGCAGGATGCCGGTGAGGATCGGGCGGGAGAGGGTGGCGGGGTCGCCCGAGGGGTCCAGGGCGGGGACCATGATGTGCGCCGTCATGATCGAGTCGATGCCGGCCCGGATCGCGGCGCGGAAGGGCGGGGCGTCGAGGGTCGTCCACTGCTCCCGGGTGTGCTCGATGACGGGGAAGCCGTAGTGGCTGTCGACGGCCGTGTCCCCGTGCCCCGGGAAGTGCTTGGCGGTGGCCGCGACCCCGGCCCCCTGATACCCCTTCACCTGCGCGGCGACCAGCCCCGAGACGGCCCCCGGGTCGGCGCCGAAGGAGCGTACGCCGATGACCGGGTTGGCCGGGTTGACGTTCACGTCGGCGACCGGCGCGTAGTCCTGGCGGACGCCGATCGCCCGCAGTTCGGCGCCGCCGATACGGCCGGCCTCGCGGGCGTCGGCGACCGAACCCCCCGCTCCCAGGGCCATCGCGCCCGGCATCAGCGTGGCGGGCTCGCCGACCCTCGCCACGGCGCCGTGTTCCTGGTCGGTGGAGATGAGCACGGGCAGGCCCCGGGGGAGGCCGAGGGAGGCGCGCTGGACGCCGTTGGAGAGGGCGGCGATCTGGTGCGGGTCGCGGGTGTTGTGCGCCCAGGAGAAGTAGATGATCCCGCCGACCCGGTACCTCTCCAGCAGCTCGGCGGCCGTGCGGACGCCGAGCTCCTGGAGGTTGGCGTCGATGTCGGCCTGGTCCGGTGCGGTCGCCGAGTGCCCGTAGACCCGCATCACGAAGAGCTGGCCGACCTTCTCCTCAAGGGTCATGCGCGAGATGAGGGCGCGGAGTCGTTTGTCGTGGCGGGTGGTGGGGGTGCTGTCGGTCGCCGCCTGTGCGTCGGTGCCGAGGGCCAGGGCCGCGGTGACGCCTGCGGTGGCGGCGAGAACGGTACGTCTGGAGGGCACGTGCGTCGCTCCTTCGGGGGGTGGGGGGAGAGAGGGAGCTGCTGAAACCGCTGAAACCACTGCTGCTGCAACCACTGTTGCTGAAACTGCTGAAGGAAACTTCCAAGAAGCCACGATTATCCGGGAAGTTTCTTCCGGTCAAGGGAACGCACGGGTGCCTGCGGCGGGGCCGTGGGGGTCTGCTCGGCTTCCTGAGGGGCCGTCACCGGCGCTGTCGGAGGGGGCGCGCCGGTGACGGCGTGCTGCCGGCCGCAGGCGGCGGAGAGGGTTGGTCAGCGATCGCAGCCAGCAGCGAGGCCGACACCGCACTGCGGAGACTCGTCCGACAGCATGGCGGTTGGACGGGGTGGGGTGCCTTCGGGTTCCTGGAAACGGGCGATTTCCGGAAGTTGGTGGGGGTGGGGGTGGTGAGGCGCGGGAGGGGGTGGGGGGCTGCGGTTCGTCGGCGGCTGTGGGCCCGGTGGGGCTTCTCGCGCAGTTCCCCGCGCCCCTAAAGATCCAGGCCCCTGCGGGCCTGAAAGACCAGGCTCCTGTGGGTCTGGAAGGTGGCGGGCTGCGGGCCTGAGAAGCACGGGGCGCAGCCCCTGCTTTTCAGGGGCGCGGGGAACTGCGCGAGAAGCCCCACTCAGCCGCACTCGCCGACGCACAGCCGGCCCCGAGCCATCAGGCGCCCGGTCCACAAGCCGGACGGTTCGGCGAGCGCCCCGCCCCCCGGTCCAGCATGACGCCATGCCCCTCGTCCACATCCCCGGTTCCAAGTCCCTCACCGCCCGCGCCCTCTTCCTCGCGGCGGCAGCCGACGGCGTCACCACCCTCGTCCGCCCCCTCAGGTCCGACGACACGGAGGGCTTCGCCGAGGGCCTGACCACCCTCGGCTACCGCGTGGGCCGCACCCCGGACACCTGGCAGGTCGACGGCCGCCCGCAGGGCCCCGCGGTCACGGACGCGGACGTGTACTGCAGGGACGGCGCCACCACCGCCCGCTTCCTGCCCACCCTCGCCGCCGCCGGCCACGGCACCTACCGCTTCGACGCCTCCCCCCAGATGCGCCGCCGCCCCCTCGCCCCGCTCACCCGCGCCCTGCGCGACCTGGGCGTCGACCTGCGGCACGAGGAGGCGGAGGGCCACCACCCGCTCACCGTCACGGCGAACGGCGTGGAGGGCGGCGAGGTGGTCCTGGACGCCGGCCAGTCCTCCCAGTACCTGACCGCCCTCCTCCTGCTCGGCCCCCTCACCCGCACCGGCCTGCGGGTCACCGTCACCGACCTGGTCTCGGTGCCGTACGTGGAGATCACGATCGCGATGATGCGGGCGTTCGGCGTGGAGGTCGGCCGGGAGGGCGACACCTACGTCGTCCCGCCGGGCGGCTACCGCGCCACCACCTACCCGATCGAACCCGACGCCTCCACCGCCAGTTACTTCTTCGCGGCGGCGGCACTCACCGGCGGCGAGGTCACCGTGCCGGGCCTCGGCGAGGGCGCGCTCCAGGGCGACCTGGGCTTCGTCGAGGTGCTGCGGCGGATGGGCGCGCGGGTGGACGTCGGCGCGGACCGTACGACGGTGAAGGGCACCGGCGAACTCCACGGCGTCACCGTCAACATGCGGGACATCTCCGACACCATGCCGACCCTCGCCGCGATCGCCCCCTTCGCCTCGGGCCCGGTCCGCATCGAGGACGTGGCGAACACCCGGGTGAAGGAGTGCGACCGGCTGGAGGCCTGCGCGGAGAACCTCCGCCGGCTGGGGGTACGGGTCACCACCGGCCCCGACTGGATCGAGATCGAGCCGGGCACACCGGCCGGGGGCGTGGACATCAAGACGTACGGCGACCACCGCATCGTCATGTCCTTCGCGGTGACAGGTCTGCGCACGCCCGGAATCACCTTCGACGACCCCGGCTGCGTACGGAAGACGTACCCGGGCTTCCACGAGGCGTTCGCGGAGCTTCGGCTACTCTCCCCGTCATGACCGCCTCCGAGCCCACCATCGTCGCGACCTCGGGCGGCCACCGACTCGGTGACCGCACCCGGGTGACCTTCCACTCGCTGGTGCATCACGCGGTGGAACTGTCGGGGGTGTCCGGGCGGAGCCCCAGGGTCATGTACGTCGGCACGGCGGTCGGCGACTCCGAGCACATGACCGCGCGTATGGGCGAGGCCGCGCGGGTGGCGGGCTTCGACCTGACGCCGCTCGCGCTCTTCCCGATGCCCAACATCGAGGACATCGAGGCGGCGGTCCTCGACCAGGACGTCGTCTGGGTCATGGGCGGCTCGGTCGCCAACCTGCTGGCCGTCTGGCGCGTCCACGGCCTCGACGCGATCCTCCGTCGCGCCTGGGAGGCCGGCGTGGTCCTCAGCGGTGTCAGCGCGGGCTCCATCTGCTGGTTCCGGGGCGGCACGACGGACTCGTTCGGCCCTCGACTCCGCCCGGTGACCGACGCGTTGGGCTACCTCCCGTACGGCAACGGCGTCCACTACGACAGCGACGCGGGCCGGCGGCCCCTGGTGCACCGCCTCGTCGCCGACGGCACGCTTCCGGAGACCCACTGCACGGACGACGGCGTCGGCCTCGTCTATCGCGGGACACGCCTGGTGGAGGCGGTCTCCGAACTCCCGGGCAAGGGGGCGTACGTTGTGCGCCGCGAGGGGGACACGGCCGTGGAGGAACGCCTGGAGCCCCGCCTGTTGCCGGAGCCCCGCGACTAGGGCCTGTTGCGAAAGTGGCGCCTGCCGCGCGACGCCCGGCACGCACTCTCGCCGCACCGCCCGAAAGCCCGAGTACACCCAGTACGAGGGCTTTCGGGCGGCACGCCGAGAGCACGCACCGGACGCCGCGCGGCCGCCCTTCGGGCGACGACGCCACTTCGCAACAGGCCCTAGGCGTCTGCCGGGCGGGGGTGGAAAGCAGGGGCTGCGCCCCATGCTTTTCAGGCCCGCAGGGGCCTGGTCTTTTAGGGGCGCGGGGAACTGCGCGAGAAGTCCCACCGGCCTGCACCCGACGAACTCGACCAAACTCACCACGGCTGAATGCGGCGCCCTGTGCCTTGGGGCTGAGGCTGGGGCTGGGCCTGGGCCCGCCGGGGCTGCGGGTCGAAGAGGGAGCCGGCGGAGCCGGGGGAGTCATGGTCGGGGTGCTGCAGCGGCACGTCGGGCCGGTCGGCCCGCCACGCCCGCTGCCGCTCCGACCGCTCGCGCCCCCGCACCGCGGCCCGGTCCCAGTCGCCCTCCCCCAGCACGAGCATCGGGTCGAACATCACGACCACCCCCGCGAGCAGCAGGAAGATGACCGGCCCGATGAGCATGGGCAGCAGGATCGACGTGGGCGACTCCCCGGTGAACGTACCGCCGGTCGTCCCGTGCAGATGCACCCCCACCGCGGCCATCCCCGTGTAGTGCATCCCGGACACGGCCACCCCCATCACCAGGCTGGCCCCGAGGCTGGTGAGGAACCCCCGGATCGACACGGCCGCCCACAGCGCGGCGGTCGCGGCGACGATGGCGATGCCGATGGAGAGGGCGACGACGGCGATGTCGTACTGGATGTAGCCGTTCAGCTGGATCGCGGCCATGCCCAGATAGTGCATGGCGGCCACCCCGAGCCCCGTGACGCACCCGGCCGAGCACAGGGTGGACCTGCTGACGCCGCGATAGCCCACGGCGAAGACCCCGATGCCGACGACCGTGACGGCCACGACCAGGCTGAGCACGGTCAGCCCGACGTCGTAGTGGATCCGGCTCTCCTTGACCCGGAAACCGATCATCGCGATGAAGTGCATCGTCCAGATGCCGCAGCCGATGCAGGCGGCCCCGAGCGCCAGCCAACCGGGCTTCCAGGACTGTTCGTTGTAGACCGACCTGACGACGCAGCGCAGTCCGAGCGCCGCGCCTAAGCAGGCCATGACATAGGCGGCCACGGGGGTGACCGCACCGTAGCTGAAACCGTCGACCGTGCCTTGCATATGCCAAATCCCCCCGATACATGACCAGTTGCCTGGCTGGTTGCGGGAGGTAAGTCTGCTGTAAGCGCGTACCGGAGCGCTCCGTTTTCCCGGAGTTACTGTCGGTACTTGTTCGGCGGGCGATCAGCTTTGGGTGAGTCGATACTGATTCGCGGTCAAAGTCCTTGCCAGGAAAGACCGAAAGAGGCCTGAGCTTGAACCATTCTTGATAGTTCAAGGATGGTTCAAGCTCAGGCCGCAGCATTACGCGGCGTCGTTGAGGAGCCGCCCCAGGTGCTCCCGGCCCGCCGCCAGCAGCTCCGGCAGCGGCGCGGCCCCCTCGTACCACCGCTTCTCGTACTCCCAGCAGAGCCAGCCGTCCCAGTCCTTGCGGGAGAGGAGTTCGACGCACTCGCCGAGCGGGAGGACGCCCGCGCCGAGCGCGAGCGGGGTGGTGTCGTCGGGGGAGGCGATGTCCTTGACCTGGACGTAGCCGAGGAAGGGGGAGAGGGCGGCGTAGGACTCGGCGGGCTGTTCGCCGCCGAGCCAGGTGTGCATCACGTCCCAGAGCGCGCCCACGCTGCCGTGACCGACGGGGCCGAGCACGCGGATCGCGTCGGCGCCGGTGCGGTGGGAGTCATGGGTCTCCAGCAGGATGCGTACGCCCCGGTCGGCCGCGTCCTTCGCCGCCGTACCGAGCCGCCGGGCGGCGACCGCGTCGGCCTCCTCCACGCTCTGGCCGCCGGCCGGGTCGGCGCCGGGGAAGACACGGACGAAGGGGGCGCCCAAGTCCCGTGCCAGGTCCAGCAGTCCACGGATCTCGTCGAGCACGGGGCCGTCCTCGCCCGGTGCGGCGACCCGCGCGTACCCGGCGAGTCCCAGGATCTCCACACCCCCCGCCTTGAACTCGGCGACCACCTCGGCCCGTGCCCCGGCCCCGATCCCCGGATGCACCGGCTCCTCGGGATGGGCGCGCAACTCGACGCCGTGATAGCCGTGCGCGACGGCGAGCCGTACGACGTCGGCGAGGGGGAGACCGGGGACACCGAGGGTGGAGAACGCGAGTTTCATGTCTTCGGACCGTACACGTCGGCGGCGGGTGAGTGGGCGTGTCCGGCTCGACGACAGAAGGGCAGGGGCGCAGCCCCGCCCTTCAGGGGCGCGGGGAACCGCGCGACCCGCCCGGACCCACCCGCATCCACCGTACGAACCGACCCCGACCCCCACCCCCGACACGACGCACCCGCCAACCGCACCGACACCCGCCCCCGACACGACGCCCCCACCAAACACCCCCGCACCCGCACCCGCATCAGATGTCCCGCCTCTCCAACCGTTTCGTAGCAGGCCCCTGCACGATCCGCCCCTCGACGTCGAAGCGGGACCCATGACAAGGGCACTCCCACGTCCGCTCGGCCCGGTTGAAGCCGACCAGGCAGCCCAGGTGGGTGCACCGGGCGGAGACGGCGTGCAGCGAGCCGTCCTCGTCCCGGTGGACCGCGCAGTGCTGACCGTGGAGCCGGACGACCGCGCCGTCCCCGGGGGCGATGGCCTCGACGGAGGCGTCCCCGGCGCCCGATCCGATCCGGTCGCCGACGAAGTGACGGGCGACCTGCGCCTGGTGCTTGAGGAAGCTCGGCGCCTCACGCACGGCGCTGAGCACCCGGCGCGGGTCGTACAGGTCGCTCCACGGCTCCTTGTGCCCGGTGATCTGCTCGGCCAGCAGCCGCCCGGCCATGATGCCGCCGCTCATGCCCCAGCCACCGAACCCGGTCGCCACCCAGGTGTGCCGGCTGCCCGCGTGGAAGGGGCCGACGAGCGGGACGGAGTCGGTGGAGTCGTTGTCCTGCGTCGCCCAGCGGTGGGTGAAGCCGAGCGGCCCGAAGCGCTCGACGGCCCAGTCGGCGAGGAGCCCGAACCGTTCCTCGACATCGGTGGAGCCCGGCGTGAAGTGCTCCCCGGTGACGATCAGCAGCCGCCGCCCGTCCCCGTACGGGGCGGTCCGCACCGAGCGCGTGCGCCGCTCCGGGGTGAGGTACATGCCGTGCGGGTCGGTGTCGGCCGGGGCCGGCGCCGCGAGCACGAGTTCGCGGCGCGGGGAGAGCCGGGTGAAGAGCAGCGCCCGGTCGAACACGGGGTGGTGCGTGGCGACCACGACGTCCTTGGCGGTCACCGTGAACCCCGCCTCGGTCGTCAGCCGGCACGGCGTCCCCTCCTTGAGCCGCACCACCCGCGTCCCCTCATGCACCGACGCGCCCTGCCGCACCAGATCCCCGACCAGCGCCAGCAGGTACTTACGGGGATGGAACTGGGCCTGTCCCTCGACCCGCACCGCCCCCGCGACCGGGAACGGCAGCCCCGTCTCCGTCACGAACGCGGCGGGCAGCCCGGCCTCCCGCGCCGCCTCCGCCTCGGCCCGCAGCTCCTCGACGCGCCCCTTGTCCTCGGCGTACGTGTAGGCCGTCGCGTCCTCCCAGTCGCACGCGATGCCCAGCTCGTCCACCAGCGCGGCGGCATGCCGGATCGCCTCGCTCTGCGACCGCGCGTACAGCGCGGCGGCCTCGGCGCCCCGGGTCCGCCGCAGCCGGTCGTAGATCAGCGTGTGCAGGGCCGTCACCTTGGCCGTCGTATGCCCCGTGACCCCCGCCGCGACCCGGTCGGCCTCCAGCAGCGCCACCCGCCGCCCCCGCCGGGCCAGCTCCCACGCGGTGCTGATCCCCGCGATCCCCGCCCCCACCACGGCCACGTCGACGATCAGATCCTCGTCGAGAGCCGGGTGCCCGCCCTCGGGCGGCGCGCTCTCCATCCAGTACGACCGCTGCGGCGGCTGCTCGTGCTTCCTGGGCTCCATGGTTTCGGGTTCCCTTCAGTCGGGCGGCGGCTGGGTGCGGCGGGGGTCCTCGGGAGCGGCCCGGCGCCGGTGGCTGGTGTCGCACCACGGGTAGATCCCGCTGCGGCGACAGGTGCACAGGGCCACGCAGAAGCGGTCCGACGACACGGTCGTCCCGTCCTCCAGCGTGACCTCGACCGGCCCCTCGACCAGCAGCGGGCCGGGACGTTGCAGGGTGACGCGGCGGCGTTCAGAGCGGTCGTTCGGCACGGATGACCACCAGCTCCTCCTTCTCGTCGCCGTCGAGGCGTCCGGGCGTGTCCCCCAGGAGTCCGCGACCGCGCAGCCACGCGCTCCGCGACCGCAGGACGGGCCCGAACGCGACCTGCCGCCGGTCGACGACCTCGGCCCGCAGCCCCGCCGCCCGCAGTTGCGCGAGCGACAGCTCCGCGTCGCTGAGTGCCGACTGGACCAGCAGCAGCACCCCGCCCGGCCGCAGCAGCGACGGCGAGTCCCGGCAGATGGGGTCCAGCACGAGCCGGCCGTCCCACCCGCCGTCCCAGGCCCGCGCGGCGCCCTGCGCGGTGCCGGAGCGGTCGGGCCTCGGGGCCGCGCCCGGGCCCGGCCCCGGCCCACGTCTCCGTGCCGGTTCCGGGCCCGGTACGTACGGCGGGTTGGACAGGATGAGGTCGAAGGACCGTCCGGACACCGGGGCCAGCAGATTGCCCCGGACGACCGTCATCGGCAGCCTCGCCAGGACGGCGTTGACCTTGGCGTTGAGCACGGCCCGCCAGGAGATGTCGACCGCCGTGACCCGCGCGCCCCGCCGCGCCGCGGCCAGGGCGACCGCTCCCGTCCCCGTACCGACGTCCAGCACCAGGGCCCGCGAGCCGAGGGGCTCCCGCGACAGGGCGTGGACCAGCAGCTCGGTGTCGTCCTGCGGGGCGTAGACACCGGGCAGGGACACGGGCAGCGTGAGCCGGAACGGCAGTGGGATCACGGGGAGGGGCCTCCAGGGAGGTGAGCCGGCGGACCGGTCGGGTATCCGAGCGTCTGTCTGTTGAGGTGTCCCGGCGCTTGTGCGTCGGACCGGCGTCGGACCGGCGTCAGGCCGACGTCATACCGGTGTGCGGAGGGACGACCGGCCCGTCCGCCACGCTCCGAGGAGGCGGTCGGCGAGGGCGTCCTCCAGATGGGTGGTGGCGTCGACGCCGAAGGCCACATCGGCGTCCAGCTGCGGTTCCTCCTCCAGCAGCCCGGCGACGACATCCCGCCGGACGATCTGTTCGTGTACGGCGTCGGCCTCGACGTGCTCGTCGTAGAAGTGCTCGGCGGCGGCACCGGCCCCGGTCCGCCGCATGGCGCGGGCGAGCCGCCGGGAGCCGGGGGAGGAGGTGATCTCGACCGTCGCGAAATGCCCGACCAGGGCGCCGCGCAGGGCCCGGTGCAGCCCGAAGAGGGACATCACGTTCACCAGGGCGAGCGCCTCGGCACCGGCGGCGTCCACATAGCGGCCGTACGCCGGGTCGAGCCCCAGGTCGGTCATGAGGTCGGCGAAGAGACGCGCGTGCACCCGCTCGGCCCGGCCCCCGCCGAACTCGTCGAACTCCACCGCGGCCATCCCCGCCTTCGCCCGCCCCCACAGCCGGGGCAGCACCCAGGCGTGCGGGTCGGCCTCCTTCAGGTGGTACAGCGACCGCTGCGCCGCGTACTCACGCACCTGCCACAGCTCGCCCTCGTCCTGGAGAAAGCCCCCGACGCCGCCTCCGCCCCCGTCACCACCCGCCGGTTCCACGAGCAGCTCGTCCAGCGCCTCCCGGGCGCTCACGTGCCGGGTCGCCCGGTCGCGCAGGCTTTCGAGGAACGGCCACTCCAGGGCCGCCCGGCAGCGCAGCAGCTCCGGGTCCCATTCGAGGGCGGCGTCGGCCTCGGCGAAACCCCGGTAGTGCAGTTCGTAGCAGAGGTAGAGGGCGAGCTGAAGATCCTCCCCGAAGGGGTCGGCCCCGGCGATCTCCCGGCTGCCGGGCGGTGCCCCCGTCCCCCGCAGACACTCCCTCACCGCAGCCGAAACCCGGCCCCTGCTCTCCGGCAGCGCCGGTCCTGCCACCCGGGTCTTCATGCGCGCCGGGTACCCGAACCGCGCGGGTACTCACCTGCGCCGACCCGCCCGCGGCGCCGACGGGACTGAGACGGGCGGTGCTGACAGGGCCGGCGGGGCTCACAGCGCTAGCGGCACTCACGGCGCTAGCGGCGCTCATGACGCTCGCAGCGCACACGGCGCACACGGCGCACACGGCACTCATGGCGAAGGGGGCTCCCCGCGCACGGGAGCCCCCTTCCGCGGACGCGACCTCACATACCGTCGCGCCGCGGGGAACGCTGCGGGTCCTGGATGTGCTCCTGCGCCTTGCCCTTCATCTTCTTGGCCTCGCCGCGCGCCTGCTGCATCTTGCCCTCGGCCTGCTGCGTACGGTCGCCGGTGACCTTGCCGGTCATCTCCTTGGCCTTGCCCTTGATCTTGTCCATGCTGCCCTTGTCCTTGGCGGCCATGGTTACTCCTTGGTGAGGGGTGAAGTGCCTTGCCCGCCCAACGTACGGCGGACCGGTGACCCGCGCGCGCCGAACGATCACGCTCGGTGAGGGAGTCGGGGGCGGGGGCCGGTACTGACCCGACCGTCCACGCGGATCTCCTCGCGCGGGAACCGCCGTCCCCTCGACGAAGTCCGCTCAAGCATGGCGTCCTTCATCGTCTTCGCCCTGGTCCTCGCCCCGTTCCTGGCGCCGTTGGTCTTCGCGGCCGTCACCGTGAACCGCACCGTGCGCGCACACGACCGGCGGACGGGCGGCGAGCGCCGGCACCTGCCGGACACCGGTACGTGCGCCCTGGTGGCGGTCATCGGCGGCGTGACGGCGCTGGGCGCGTACGCGGGCGGCGTGCTGTCCGGCTTCTACCTCCTGGACCCGGAGCAGTTGTGCACGGCCTCCGGCGCCCCCGGGAGGTACGTGGTGACCCAACTGACCCTGCCGCTCAGCGTGCGGTGCGTCACGGAGGAGGGCACGGGAACCGAGCTGGTCCCCGGCTGGGTGAACCCGGTCGTCTTCACCGGCGCGACACTCTGCGCACTCGCCCTGGGGACGGCGATCACCCGAGCGTTGCGCGCCTCACGGGCTCGCCCGGAAACCTCCCGGCACCCCTCGGACACATCCCCGGCCTGATCCAGCACCCCCGGCCCCGCCCAGCCGCCTCCCTCCCCCTTCAAGAGGCAGCCCTCACTCCTCCCGAGGCCCCCCACTGGACCCCCGCACCATCAACTCCCCCCGCACCGTGGCGATCCCGCCCGGCGGCGGCTCCTCGCGGCCCATGGCGATCCGCCCGGCCCGGGCCCCCGCCTCCGACAGCGGCAGCCGTACGGTCGTCAGCGCGGGTACCGCGTCGATGCTGAACGGCAGGTCGTCGAACCCGGCGACGGAGACGTCGTCCGGAATCCGCAGCCCGGAGTCGCGGAGCGCCGCGCACGCCCCCAGCGCCACCGTGTCGTTGGCGGCGACCACGGCCGTCAGCGACGGATCCCGCCGCAGCAGCTCCAGCGTCGCCTCGTATCCGGAGAGCCGGTCATAGCGCCCGTACACCGTCCAGCGGGGGTCGTCCTCGATCCCGGCCTCCGCGAGCGCCGCGCGGTGGCCCTCCAGCCGGTGCCGCGTTGTCGTCCGCTCCTGGGGCCCGGCGATGTAGCCGAGCCGCCGGTGCCCGAGCCCGATCAGATGCTCGGTGAGCCGCTGCCCGCCGCCCCGGTTGTCGAAGGTGATCGCGATGGCCTCCGGCGTGGGCGGCCGTCCGCACAGCACCACCCGCGTCCCGGCCTCCGCGAGCTTCCGCAACTTGTTGCCGACGGCGGCCAGGTGCGCCGGGTCCTCGATGGCCCCACCGGTCAGCACGACGGCGGCGGCCCGCTGCCGCTGCAGCAGCGTGAGATACGTCAGCTCGCGCTCCGGGGAGCCGCCCGTGTTGCACACCACACCCAGCCGCTCCCCGCCAGCACGCCCGCCCGGCCCGCCGATCTCGGACTGGATGGCGGCGGCCATGATCCCGAAGAAGGGGTCGGCGATGTCGTTCACCAGGATGCCGACCAGGTCGGAGGTGGCGGCGGCGAGCGCGCTGGCGGGGCCGTTGAGGACGTAGTCCAGCTCGTCCACGGCCTTCAGCACCCGCTCGCGCGTGGACGCGGCCACCGGGTAGTTGCCGTTGAGCACCCGGGAGACGGTCGCGGGCGACACCTGCGCACGGGCCGCCACGTCCGCCAGGGTCACAGTCATCGTTGCTCGTCCTCCGGTGCGCGTGATGTTCGGGCTGTCGGGGAACCTTACGGCCGCGATCGCCGTTCGCCCCCTCGAACAACTCGACCCCCTCGCGGTCTTGTCCAGACCGCTGCTCAGAGGCTAGCTTCTCATCAGATAGAAAGCGCTTGCTGGGACGCTCACCTTTCGTCGGGCGTACGCGGCGCCGGACGCGTACGCAAAAACGAACGCACCCCGAACGCATACCAACGAAAGGAAACGGCCGTGATGCGCAAAACCGTACGGATCGCCATGAACGGCGTGACCGGGCGCATGGGCTACCGCCAGCACCTGGTCCGCTCGATCCTCGCCCTCCGCGAGCAGGGCGGTCTCGACCTCGGCGACGGCACCGTGCTGTGGCCGGAGCCGATCCTCGTCGGCCGCCGCGAGCACGCGCTGAAGGCGCTCGCCGAGCAGCACGGCCTGGACCCGGCGAACGTCTCCACGGATGTGGACGCCGTCCTCGCCGACCCGACCGTCGAGATCTACTTCGACGCGCAGGTCACCTCGGCCCGCGAGGAGGCGATCAAGAAGGCGATCGCGGCCGGCAAGCACATCTACACGGAGAAGCCGACGGCGACGGGCCTCGACGGCGCCCTGGAGCTGGCCCGGCTGGCGAACGCCGCCGGCATCAAGCACGGCGTCGTCCAGGACAAACTGTTCCTCCCCGGTCTCCTCAAGCTGAAGCGCCTCATCGACGGCGGCTTCTTCGGCCGCATCCTCTCCATCCGGGGCGAGTTCGGCTACTGGGTCTTCGAGGGCGACTGGCAGGAGGCCCAGCGCCCCTCATGGAACTACCGCGCGGAGGACGGCGGCGGCATCGTCGTCGACATGTTCCCGCACTGGGAGTACGTCCTGCACGAGCTGTTCGGCCGCGTGAAGTCCGTCCAGGCCCTCACCGCCACGCACATCCCGCAGCGCTGGGACGAGCAGGACAAGCCCTACGACGCCACGGCCGACGACGCCGCGTACGGCATCTTCGAGCTGGACGGCGGCGCGATCGCCCAGATCAACTCGTCCTGGGCCGTCCGCGTCAACCGCGACGAGCTGGTCGAGTTCCAGGTCGACGGCACCGAGGGCTCGGCGGTGGCGGGCCTGCGCAACTGCCGTGTCCAGCACCGCTCCGCCACCCCGAAGCCGGTCTGGAACCCCGACATCCCCGCCACCTACTCCTTCCGCGACCAGTGGCAGGAGGTGCCGGACAACGCCGAGTTCGACAACGGCTTCAAGGCACAGTGGGAGCTGTTCTTCAAGCACGTCTACGCCGACGCGCCCTACCACTGGGACCTGCTGGCCGGCGCCCGTGGCGTCCAGCTGGCCGAGCTGGGCCTGAAGTCCTCGGCCGAGGGTGTCCGTCTCGACGTACCGGAGATCTCGCTGTGACGAACGGGATCATCCAACTCCCTGGTGCCGACGGGCAGTTGCGGGCCTACACCCCGCGCACCGCGCCCCTGGCGGTGTCCCCGGGCACCGCCCTCACCTCCCGTACGGTCTTCTCGGCGGCGCACGTCGTCGCGGACCCCTTCGCGGACGTCTCCCCTGACTCGCCCGCCGCCGTTGACTGGGACGCCACCCTCGCCTTCCGCCGCCACCTGTGGTCGCACGGCCTGGGTGTCGCCGAGGCGATGGACACCGCGCAGCGCGGTATGGGCCTCGACTGGGCGGGCGCGGCGGAGCTGATCCGCCGCAGCGCGGCCGAGGCGAAGTCGGTCGGCGGCCTGATCGCCTGCGGCGTCGGCACCGACCAGCTCACCGACCCGGCCACGGCCTCCCTGGCGGAGATCCGTAAGGCGTACGAGGAGCAGCTGGCGCTCGTCGAGGAGTCGGGCGCCCAGGCGATCCTGATGGCCTCGCGCGCGCTGGCCGCCGCCGCGACCGGCCCCGAGGACTACCTGGAGATCTACGGCCACCTGCTCCGCCAGGCCGCCGAACCGGTCGTCCTGCACTGGCTCGGCCCCATGTTCGACCCGGCGCTGGACGGCTACTGGGGCTCCTCGGACCTCGACGCGGCCACGGAGACCTTCCTCGCCGTGATCGCCGCCCACCCGGACAAGGTCGACGGCATCAAGGTCTCCCTGCTGGACGCCCAGCGCGAGATCGACATCCGCCGCCGCCTCCCGCAGGGCGTCCGCTGCTACACGGGCGACGACTTCAACTACCCCGAGCTGATCGCGGGCGACGAGAAGGGCTTCAGCCACGCGCTGCTCGGCATCTTCGACCCGCTGGGGCCCCTGGCGGCGGAGGCGGTCCGCGTCCTGGACACGGGCGATGTGAAGGGCTTCCGGGACCTCCTCGACCCCACCGTCGAACTCTCCCGCCACCTCTTCCAGACCCCCACCCGCTTCTACAAGACGGGTGTCGTCTTCCTGGCGTGGCTGGCCGGCCACCAGTCGCACTTCACGATGGTCGGCGGCCTCCAGTCGGCCCGCTCCCTCCCGCACTTCGCCCGCGCCTACGAACTGGCCGACGGCCTGGGCCTGTTCCCGGACCCGGCGCTTGCGGAGACCCGGATGAAGAACCTGCTCTCCCTGTACGGAGTGGCCCAGTGAGCGCCATCGGAGATCTGTCCCGCTTCTCCATCAACCAGATGACGGTCAAGCAGCTGTCGATGACCGAACTGGTCGCCGGTTGCGTGGAGTTGGGCATCACGGGCGTCGGCCTGTGGCGCGAGCCGGTGGCGGCGCACGGCCTGGACGCCACCGCCAAGCTGGTCCGCGACGCGGGCCTCGCGGTCACGACCCTCTGCCGGGGCGGCTTCTTCACGGCGATCGACCCGACCGAGCGGGCGGCGGCCCTGGCCGACAACCGCAAGGCGATCGACGAGGCGGCGACCCTGGGCACGGACACGCTGGTCCTGGTCTCGGGCGGCCTCCCGGCGGGCTCGAAGGACCTGCACGGCGCGCGGGAGCGCATCGCGGACGCGCTGGCCGAACTGGGCCCCTACGCGGCGGCGAACGGCGTCCGTCTGGCCATCGAACCCCTCCACCCCATGTTCGCGTCGGACCGCTGCGTGGTGTCGACGCTCTCCCAGGCGCTGGACATCGCGGAACGCTTCCCGGCGGACCAGGTGGGCGTGACGGTCGACACGTACCACATCTGGTGGGACGACACGGCCCCGGCGGCGATCGCCCGCGCGGGCGCCACCGGCCGTATCCACACCTTCCAACTCGCCGACTGGATCACCCCGTTGCCCCAGGGAGTCCTGACCGGCCGTGGCCAGATCGGCGACGGCTCGATCGACATGCGCGAGTGGAAGTCCTACGTCGAGGTGGCGGGCTACACCGGCCCCATCGAGGTCGAGCTGTTCAACGACGACCTGTGGGCGGGTGACGGACGGGAGTTGCTGGAGCAGACGGCCCGGCGGTTCGTGGAGCACGCGGCGTGACATGGTCGCCGTCCGGTTCCCGGGGGCCTGCTGGTGTCCCGGGGACCGGCGGCGTCGCACGGGCAGGGAGGGGACCCGACGCCGGGGTCAGACCTGCCGCACCTCGACCTGCTTGCCGCAGAGCGGCTTGAGGTCGTCGAGGTCGGAGGTGAGGACGGTCACCGGGGGCTGTGCCGCCCGGGCGGTGGCGGCGACGATCGCGTCCAAGGCGTACTTGTGCCCTCCGGTCCTGCCGCTGTCCTTCATCCGCGCGAGAGCCTCTTTGGCGGTGTCCTTGGTGACCGGTTCCACCACGAGCCGGGAGAGGGCCCAGGCGAGGCGGGCGGTGTGTGCGCCTTGTGGGTCGGCTTCGACGATGGTCGCCGCGCTCGTGACCACCCGGACGTCCCGCTTACGGGCGACGGCGAGCCGAGCGGTCATCGTCCGGTCGCCGCGCAAATACAGGGACAGGGCTTCGCTGTCGAGAACCCAGGTGCCGCTCACGCCACCACCCGGTCGCCCTGGCCTCCGCCGAACATCTCGCGCTCGGCCGCGTCGATCTCCTCCTGGGTGAGCGGGCCGTGCATCTCCTCGTTCGCGGCGATGAGCTCGTCGAGCTGATCCCGCTCGATCTGCCGCTGGATCGCGGCCTCCACGTAGGCGGAGATGCCGCGCTTGCCGACGCGGGAACGGAGGGCCGCGATGGTGCCCTCGTGGACGGAGACCGAGACGGACTTGGTGGGACCCTCACCGGGCCCGTAGGCGTGCTCACTCACACACCCAATCTAGCAAAACTTCTATTAGAACGTTCTGTCGCAGACGCGGGAGAGCGCGGCCGTCACCGCAGGGGGATCACGACGGCCATGCTCACCACGAAGCCGAGGATTATGACCGCGTAGTGCCTGGCCTTCAGCTTCTCCACGGGGCGGCCCAGGCGGACCAGCTCCTCCTGGCGCTTGGACCAGCCGACGAAGGCGGCGTGGTTGATCGCGAAGTTGATCGCGACGGCGATGAACACCAGCAGGGCCATGCGGGGCTCCCCGTCCTCGTCCTCGGGCAGCCCCCGCAGGGCCGCGTAGGCCGCCACGGCCAGGACGAGCAGGACCGCCTCCCACTTGCCCCTGCGCGTACTGGGGAACAGGGACGCGAACACCATCGCCATGGCGACGCCGGCCACGGCGGCGGCGATCCACAGAGCGCCCAAGGTGTGCATCTCCTATCGATCTCTGACCCGATCTCTCACAGAAAGCGGGCCATGAGTGCCACGACCGCGGTGAAGGTGAGGAAGAAGACCACTTTCTGCCTGGTGGTCAGTCTCTCCCACGGTTGGCCCGAACGCGCCCGCTCCTGCTGGCGCTTGATGTGACCGGCGAAGGCGACCCGCATGAGCGCCAGGCCCAGCGCGGTGGCGGTGAACAGCGGCAGGGCTATGGGGTCCCCGTCGGCCTCCTCGGACGGAGCGCTCAGCCCCACGAAGACGGCCGCCCCCAGGACGGGCAGGACGGCCTTCCACCAGTCCTTCCTCGCGGGGACCAGCGACGCGATCGCCACGGCCAGGGCGACCCCGGCCACGGCGGCGGCGATCCACCACTCGGTACGGGAGAAATGAGAGGTGAGCATGGGCTCCTCGCCGATGACGATCAAGGCCGTCGCAGGCCGGGACGGACGTTGCGGGGCCAAGGTACCGCCGCCGGTCCGGCTGGATCACGGCCGTTCCGCCGCCGTCATCAGCCACGCGTCCACGGGTGCGTTGCCGACGCGTCTACCTCTCCCTGCCCACCGGCTCCCTCCGCATCGAGATCACCGACACGCGAGCCGAACCCCTGCCGCCGCGCCCTGGCACCGCGCCGGCTGTCGCTGGTCAAACGGCTCTCGACGCGGGAGCGCGGCTGATCAGAGCCAACGCTGGTCGTGGTTCAAGCTGCAGGGCCACATGATCACCTCGACTCCGTTGGCGGTGCTGGAGTTGGGGACGGCGAGGCAGTTGTCCTCGGCGTTGGCGTAGCTGCGCAGCCGGTTGATGCTGTCGCGCTTCCAGAGGTGCCACGGGGATTCGGTACAGGTGTACTGAGTGGGCTGGGTGCCGGCGGCAGTGCCGATGAGGCACTCATCGGTGGCCCGGTTGGCGAGCTGGTACCACTCGTCCCGCACGTGACGCAGCTCCCACTGCTGTTCGGTGTCGCCACTGCAGGTCCATTGGATCGGATGGGCGGTGCTGCTGCCACTGCCGTGGGGAATCGCCAGACACTTCCGGGAATGGTCGTTCTTCAGCTCCTCCCACCCCGCGGCCTGAGCCGGAGACGGGGACAGGAGCAGGACGGAACCGAGTGCGAGAACCACCGCGGCGATTCTTCGCGCTGCCTTCGGAGCACGGGACATGAGCATCTCCTGGGTCACTGGATCAAGGGGCGGGCGGAGAAAGGACGAGTCCGCTCGGGGTACGAGAATGACCAGAATGCGGGGCGAGGGCCGAAGTTGTCGTTATCGCTGAGTCCTGCGGCTGCTTGTCACTGCGTCCACTCCGGTACCGGCACGGTCTGTTGAGCGGCACGCGGCCTCCCCTGCCCGCGAGGTGTCCGATCAGGGCACGGCTCATGTGAGCGGGAGTGGACGTAGAGGCAAGACGTCTGTGGACCCTCCACCAACGACATCGCCGTCGCTCACGGCGCATGCTGCTTCCGTGCGCGGTGATCCACCCAACCGTGCTCCCTGTCCACGGAACTCATGGAGACGCGCCCATGCGAAGACTGCCGACGACCCCCCGAACGTCGATGACGGTGGCGATCTGCAGCCTGTTCGCGGTGCTGGCCGCGCCGACCGCGCACGCGGCTCCGTCCCCGGACCCCGCCACGACGGCCGGACCGGCCCGGGCGAGAGCGCTGGTCGCGTCGATAGGTGGCGACCGTACCGGCGGCACCTTCTACGACGGCGACGGGCGGCTCGTCGTCGCCGTCACGGACGAGGCCGCTGCGCGGACCGTCCGTGCCCAGGGCGGTACCGCCGAGGTCGTCGAGCACAGTACCGACGAGCTGAACTCCGTCCGCACCGCCCTCGACCGGCGGATCGCCGACACCGATCCGATCCCCAACACGGCCTGGGGCGTCGACCCGAGCACGAACCAGGTGACCGTGTCGGTCTTCGACGGTGTCTCCGCCGCCGACCGGAAGCGCCTCACCGACCTCGTCGCGGACTACGGCGACAAGGTGCGTGTCGAGGAGCTGCCCGGAGGGATCAAGGAGACCGCCTACGAGTCGCTCGGTGGCATCGGCATCGTGGCGCCGTACGGCCCCACTTACTGCATCCTCGGGTTCAACGTCCGTGACTCCTCCGGCAAGAAGTACTTCGTCACCGCCGGGCACTGCGCGAGCAGAGACGAGGAGGAGTTCTGGCACCGGGAGGCCGGCGGCATCTACTTCGGTGAGCGCACGGAATGGTGGGACTTCGGCGAGGTCGAGAAGGACTACGCCGTCATCGAGTACGTCAACGACGACGTCGCCGCCTACGGGGCGGTCCGGGCGGCCGGCGCCACGTACGAGATCACCGACTCCCGCTACCCCGATGACGGTGAGTCCGTCAAGCGCGCCGGCGCCGTCAGCAGCGACCTGGTGGGCCAGGTGATCAACCCGAGTGTGACCTTCACTTTCCCCAGCGGCAAGGTCATGAAGAACATGATCGAGACCTCGCACTGCGCCAAACCCGGAGACAGCGGCGGTCCCCTGTGGGCGGGAACCGACGCGCTCGGCATAGCCTCCGCGACCAACACTCCGAAGGACGCGTCCTGCAACAGCGCGCAGAGCCAGTACCGGACGTTCTTCCAGCCGGTGCACTGGGTGCTGGCCCGCTACGGGCTGAGCGCGTTCTAGCAGGAGTTGACGGAGAGGGCACGAGGGGTGGCACTTCGGCGACCAGGGGTGTATATGTCACGCATACTCTCCGTATGCCCGATGTCATGATCCGCGTGCCCGCCGAAGTCCGTGACCAGCTTGCCGCCGTGGCCGAGGCCCGGGGGGGACGAGCCTTCGTGCCCTCATGTAGGACATAGCGGCTCAGATGCTGACACCCGAGCAGATCAGGGAACGCGCCGATCGCACGCGCGCCCTGCTCGCCGACCGCTTCGGCCACCACGTGTCGGACGAGGAGTCCGCCGAGATGCGCCGCAAGATGCGGGAGGCCACGGCCGCTCACCGAGCCGCCCTCGCGGAGTCGGGGCCGGGGGCAGGGTCGGAGGCGTCCGGATGAGCCAGATCGAGCACTACGTCCTCGACGCTCCGACTCTCCTGGTCATGGGGGGCAACAAACAGGTGTCCGGCCTCATCCATGCCGTCGCGGCGAGCGACGACGTGCGCCTGTGGGCGCCCGTCTTCTGCCTTCTGGAGGCCGAGCACCACAGCGCGGGCATCGTCGACCACGTGGGTCTGCTGGTCGACGTCCTCCATCTCGTCGAAGACGACTCCGCGATGGCCGTGACCATCGCGGAGTTGGGCCGCGGGGGCGTCCCCCACAGCGTTTCGGCCGCCGTGCACGCGGCGAGGCCGAGCCACAAGGCCCCCGTGGGCGCGCTGGTCGCCACGGTGGAGCCCGCGCACTATGCGGGGCTCGGGGTCGGGGTCATGGACCTGAACCGCTGACGGAGGGGTGGACTCAGTGCCAAACGCCTTGTGGATGCATTGCTGACGACAGCCTGGTGAGTTACCCCGCATTCTGATCGGACAGGCGATCGTGATGGAGGGGAAACAATGCGCAAGCGCAGCATGGCGTTTGTCGGGGTATTGGCGGCGGTGGCTATTCCGCTTTCTGCTACGTCGGCCAACGCGGCAGGGTACGAGGGCAGTTGGGCCATCAAGAACGAGAACAGTCAGAAATGTCTCGCGATTCCGGGTGGTGCAGATGCGCCCTCCGGGGAATCGGCGATCCAGTACACCTGCGACAAGAGAGGTCCCAACGACTACGACCTCGATCAGTGGTGGTACTGGGAGCTGGTTCCGGGAGCGACGTCGACGTACACCCTGCAGAACTACGCCAGCGGGGAGTGTCTGGCCATCTCCGGAGGGAGTAGCAGCTCCCAGGGTGACGAGGCGATCCAGTGGTGGTGCGACAGCGGCGACACCGACCAGCAGTGGATCTACGACAGCACCTACCGGCTGCGCAACAAGGCGAGCGGGTTCTGCCTCGCGATCCCCGATGGCCAAACGGCGAACTCTGTCGCCGCCATTCAGTGGGAGTGCCGCAACGTGGCCACCAATCCGGAACAGCAGTGGCGCCAGGCCTCCTGATAACCACCGACCAGCGCGTGAGGTTCACGCGTAAGGTATAGGGATAGGAGGATGCGGGCGGTGAAATCGCTACCCGCATCCTCCTTATTTGGTTGGCTGTGGCTCTTTCGGCTCGCCCGCGGGCAATGCCTGTGCGCGGTAGTCCGTCGGCGACACCCCGTACGCCCCCCGGAACGCCCGCGTGAAGTCGGAGGCGCGGACCATGCCCCAGCGGGCGGCGATGGTGTGGATGGGCGTGGCGGCGAGGGCCGGGTCCGCCAGGTCGCGGCGGGCGCCGGCCAGCCGCTGGCTCCGGATCCACGCCGAGACCGTCTCCCCGGGGCTGTCCTCCTGGAACAGCCGGTGCAGATAGCTCAGCGAGATGTGAAGGGCCGCCGCGATCACCGGCGGCGTCAGCTCCGGGTCGTGCAGGTTCTGCCGGATGAACGCCCGTACACGCGTCGTAAGCGCCCGCTGCCGTGTCTCCGGCGGCAACGCGTCCTCCGCCTCCAGCACCTGGGCGAACCAGGCGGACAACAGGTCCACCAGGACGGTGCCCAGACGCGGCGCGTCGGACGGCTGGAGGGCGTCGGCCTGCTGCTCCAGACCGCTGAGGAACCCGGTCAGCAGCGCGCCCACCCCTTCCCTCGCCGCCAGTCGTCGCCCCAGTAACTGCTGGATGCGGGCCGGCGGCAGGGGCAGCAGCGCCTTGGGGAAGTCCAGGCCCACCCCCCAGATCACCTGACGGCCCAGCCCGGCCGGCGCGTGCACCTCGTACGGCCGTGACGTGTCACTCAGCCACAGATCGCTCGGGCCGTACGCCTCGGTCCGCCCCACATGCTCGAACCCCAGCCCACCGCCGAGCACCAGCGACAGGTGGTACATCTCCGGGTCGGACTGCCGCACCAGTTTCTCGGTACGGCGGAACCCGGTCACCAGATGGGCCGTCGGCCACACCATCACCGGCCCCAGCTCCATCAGCCGCTGCCGCGCCCAGAAGTCGTCGGCGAACTCGCTGCTCATCTCGCTGGGCGCGATCGCCTGATGCATCAACTCCCGCCAGAAGTCGAACCGGTGCTCCACGGGCACGTCGTCGCTCCGGAACACCGTTCCGATCATGTTGGGGTTCAGTCCCGAGCGGCGTACGGCACGAACTCGGCCCAGGCGGTGGGGGAGAGGGTGAGTTGGGGGCCGGTGGCGTTCTTGGAGTCGCGGATGTGGATGGTGAGGGCTATGGCTACTTCGACGCAGTCGCCGGAGCCGCCGCTGCTGTAGCTCGACTTGAACCAGGCCAGGTCGTTGGTGCTCATAGGTCCCCTCGCATCCGCCGCAACAGGCCCTTGGAGTCTGTGAGAGTGAGGGCCTGTGAGCGCATCCTGGCATACCGCATCTGAAGCATGCTGACCACTTTGCGGTCAGGGATGAACTGGGCGCTTTCCTGCCCCTCACAGTAGGCGAGGTGGCGGTTCTCGGGTGTCTCCAGCAACTGCATGGGGCCATCGAGACCGGAGTGGGTTTCCTGCCTCTGGGGCATGATCTGAATCTCGACATTCCGCAACTCGCCGAGTTCCAGTACGTGGTCGATGAGTTCCCTCGTGATCTCCACCCCGCCTGTGTGGCGGAGGAACAACCCCTCCTCCAGGATGAACCCGAACGCAGTGTTCGGTCGCTCCCTCAGCAACCGTTGTCGCTCTGACCGCGCTGCCCACTGGGCCTCGATCTGGTCATCGCCCAGCGGCGGCAGCTGGTTCTTGAACAGCGTTCGCGCGTACCCCTCGGTCTGCAACAACCCAGGAATCAGGCGGCACTCGTACGTGTAAAGCACGATCGCCCCCGCCTCCAACTTGGCCCATTTCCTGAACCAAGCCGCCAACCCGGGCTGGCGCCCCAGATGCTGAGCCGCCCGAATCAGCGCACCCGTGTTCCCAAGGGCCCGATCCACGCCCTCCACGAGCGCCGCGTCCGGCATCCGGCGCCCCAACTCCACCGAGGCCACCATGTGCTTGGAGTACCCGATGACATCGGCCAGCTCCTCACGGCCCAACCCCGCGTGCTCCCGGAGCGCCTGGACCATCGCCCCGAACGTCCGCAGACTGTCGGAGGCCTCCGGCTCCCCACCGCCACCCATCCCCATCGCCACCACGCCGCCGCTGTCGGCCACCATGGGCCACCTCCCGCGCACCCGCCCACCGAACCACACCGTCCAACGCCCATCGTCACAGCCCGTTACCAGTACCGTCCAGTGAGTAACCGCGTACGCTGCCTCGGCGTACGCGGTGCGGAGCTGGTGAACAGGGCTTCCCACAGGCCACATTGGGCGTCATGACCGCACCGCCCGCCGCGCGCCACACGCTGACGGCACCGACGTTCACGCAGCGCTTCAGCTCGACCCCGCTGGGCGCCCGCCTGGCCCGGCACCTGGCCCTGAACCAGCTGCACGCCTGGGGCATCCGGTACGGCTCGGACCCCTCCGACCGGGCGGCGGCGGTCGTGGCCGAGCTGGCCGCGAACGCGGTGACCCACGGCCGCGTCCCGGGCCGCGACTTCGAGCTGCGCCTCTCCCTGCCCACGGGTTCGCTCCGCATCGAGGTCACCGACACGCGAGCCGAACGCCTGCCGCCCGGCCCCGGCGCCGTACGGCAGGCGTGCCCGCTGGCGGAGAACGGACGCGGCCTGGCCCTCGTCGACGCGCTCTGCGACCGCTGGGAGGTCGTCGACCGCGACCCGCCGGGCAAGACGGTCCTCGTGGAGATCGATCTGCCCGGCTGGGCCTCGCTGATCAGACGGCTGCCGGAGCGTCGGCCGCGCAAGAGGCGCGGCTAGCCGCCCCGACCGGACTCACGGCCGCCAGGACTCCGGCAGTTCGGGGAACTCGTCGCCGAGCTTCCGGACGGCCTTCCTGCCGAGATCCGTGTGGTGCACCTCGTCGCCCCGGACGAACGTGTACACCCAGTTCGGGCGGACGTGGACCCCGGTCAGCCCGCTCGCGAAGTGACCCGGCAGCGTGGGGAAACGGTCGGTGAGCCGCCGGGTGGCACCCTCGGCCCAGTCGGTGTGGTGCACCTCGCCGCCCTTGACGAACCCATGGGCGCCGTTGGGCAGGACGTAGGCGGCGTCGACACCCCGCGTGAAACTGGTCGGTCATTGCTGGACCTCCTGGTGGGACGGGTCGGCGGGCTGCTCGGCGGGTTCGGGGCCGGTCAGCAGCCACTGCACGTCGGGCTCGCAGGGCAGCAGGACGAAGGGCGTGCCCGGGGCGACGGCGCCGTCGGTGCCCGCGCACCTGCCGGACGCCGGGTTGAAGAGGGTGCCGTCGTCGCGGGGCTGCCACTGCTGGCTCGGGCTGTCGTCACAGGAGTTGAGGACCACCGGGGCGCCGTCGCCGGGGGCGTCCTTCCCGGTGTCCATGCACCGGCCGGTCTTCTCGGCGGTGCCCTCGCGGAGGGTGCCGTCCTTCATCGGGGTCCACTGCTGGCCGGCGGCGCCGGAGGCACAGAGCTGACGCCGTACGGGGGCGGCCTCGCCGGACTGCCCGTGATCGACGCAGGTCGGGGCGGCGGTCTGCTGGAGCACGGCCTCGTTGACGAGGTACGACCACCTCTGCAGCGGCTTCAGCGCCGGATCATCGCCGCAGACCTGGATCGTCGGCCGCGCGCCAGTGGTGAGACACGCCTTGGAGGCGAGGTTGAGGACGGTCCCGTCCTTCTGGAGCCGCCACTGCTGGCCGGGGCTCTTGTCACAGGGGTTCAGGACGACGGGGGTGCCGGGGTCCGGGGCGCCCTTCTCGGTGTCCAGGCACCGGTTGGCGTCGTGGTCGGCGGTGCCCTCGCGGAGGGTGCCGTCCTTCATCGGGGTCCACTGCTGGCGGGCGCTGCCGGGCCGGCACTCCCATGTGGCGGGGGAGGCTCCCGCGCCGGCGAGGCCGTGGTCCAGACAGCCGGGGTTGTCGCTCGGCAGGTCGAGCGTGCCCTTCATGGCGAACCAGCTACCGGTGTCCGGGGTGCAGGGCAGCAGGACGAAGGGTGCTCCCACGGAGGGGCCGCCGTCGGTGCCGGCGCACTTGTCCGTGGCCGGGTTGTGGACCGACCCGTCGGCGCGGAGCCACCACTGCTGGCTCGGGCCGCCGTCGCAGGCGTCGAGGACGATGGGATTGCCGTCGTCGGTGCCGCCCTTGAGGTTGGTCAGACACCGGCCGGTCTTCCCTGCGGTGCCCTCGCGGAGGGTGCCGTCGCCGGCACGGGTCCACTGCTGGCCGGCGTCGCCGGGGATACAGAGCGCGCGTTGCACGGGGGCGCCGTGTCCGGTCCGGCGGTGGTCGGCGCACGTCGGGATCTCGGTCTGCTCGATCACCCCGTCGTCGGCGTCATGGCCCCAGCTCTGGAGCACACCGCCGTCGCAGGTCCGGATCACCGGCTGGGCGGCGTTGGCGAGGCACTTGTCGGAGGCGGGGTTGTGGACACTGCCGTCGTCGCGGAACTGCCACTGCTGGCTCGTGCCGCCGTCGCAGGTGTCGAGGACGATGGGGTTGCCGTCGTCGGTGCCGCCCTTGAGGTTGGTCAGACACCGGCCGTTCTTGTCGTCGGTCCCTTCCCGGACGGTGTCGTCCGTCACCGTCCACCGCTGGTCGGCGCTGCCGGGCGCACAGGCCCACGCCCGGACGTCGGCGCCCTCACCGGAGCGGCCGTGGTCGAGGCAGGCGGCGCCGTCGTCGGGCAGTTCGAGCGCGCCGGTGACGGGCGGGGAGGGGGAGGGGCCGTGCACCCCGGCGACGGTGAACGACTGGGTGTCCTTGCCGGCGCAGGTGCGCAGGGTCAGCCCGCCGCCCGGGGCGCTCGACGGCCTGTCGTCCAGGCACTTGCCGGTGGCCGGGTTGTACATCTCACCGTTCGCGCGGTCCACCCAGATCTGGTCGTCACCGCCGTCGCAGGTGTCGAGGACGACCGGGTTGCCGTCGTCGGTGCCGCCCTTGAGGTTGGTCAGACACGTGCCGTCGAGGGACACGGAACCGTCCGCCCCCATCGACCAGTACTGGGTGTCGGTGAGCGGATCGCACTCGGCGGGCCGCACCGGGGTGCCGGGGACGATGTCCCCGCCCTCCTTCACAGCCGCCTGAAGACAGGTGCCGGGGGCGTCGCGCCGGGAGATCTGCCCGATGGCGGAGTCCGCGGCACCGGGCGCCGGGGTGGGATCCTTCCCGACCGGGGCGCGATCCTCCCCGGCCAGGGCGCGATCCTCCCCGACCAGGCTGGTTCCGAACTGGACCGCGAGATGGTCGGAGAAGTGGCCGACCGTCCGGGCCCGCAGCCCCCCGTTCAGGACGTTGGTGGCCATGTAGTCGAGCATCTTCCCGCTCGCCGGGCGCGTGATCTGCTCGTTGCCCCGGTCGTCCTCCGGGAGGATCAGGCCGACGTCGTCGGGAAGGGTCCAGTCGCCCGAGCGTGTCAGGAACCCGCTGCTGGGGTCGAGCATGTCCCGGTTGAAGTCGGCGAGGATCGCCCACGAGTCGATACGCCTCATCCTGAGGCTGATCTGCCAGATCATGTTCCGGGCGTCGTTGTGCTGGCTCGACGAAGCCCCGGCTCCGGCATGCCAGGTCCACCAGGCGGAGCCGTCGGGCAGTTGGATCCCGAAGGCCGGTCGCGCACTGGGGTTCGGGTTTCTCCGGCCGCTCCACGGCTGCGGCGCCATCCCGTAGAAGGCGGTCGCCTTCTGCGCCGACACGATCGCCAGGCTGTTGCGGACGGTGCGCATTTTCAGGTGGTAGAGGTAGAGCGGTCTGGGGTCCCACGACGCCCTGGGCCACGTGTACTCCAGGACCTGCCACCGCCCGAACTCGAAAGGGACCCGAACGGTCCGCCTCGCCGTCGGAGGGCGGGCACCGCTCTCCTGTACGGCGATCACGTCGAAATTGCGGGACATGCGGCGGACCGTGTCCCAGTTGGCGCCGTTCGAGTTCCAGGTCAGCGCGTGATGATCGCCCACGGCGGCACTCGCCGGCCGCGCGGGCAGCACGAGCACCGTGACCGTCGCGGTGATCAGCACCGCCAGGGCGGTGACGCTCCTCAGCCATCTCGCCACCCAACTCGTGGGTGGCGCATGACCTGTCGGCGATTTCGGCACAGAGACCTCCCGCTGATGGGAAACACGTACGTGGAGTGCGGATACGGGGCATCCAGGACGGTCGGCGGTGCGACGGCGTGGCGGTCCGGCTCCGACGGCTCGACCCTAGGGAAGGCGCCCAGCCGGAACCTGGATCGCTTCTGGACCGTCAGAACCGTCTCGTCCGGTTCGAGACGACAGCCGCCGACCTGCGAGAACGCACTGTTCCGGATCGCGGTGCCGGCTCCCCGGGCGGCAACCCGTTGCCGGTTGTGCGGCAGCCGGTGGAAGCCGGGCGCTGGGAACGGCAGTCGGCCGGCGGCACCTGGCTAGAAAGGTCCAAGGGCCGCTGCGACACGCTGCCTGACCGGGCATCATTTGGCGTTTCAAGGTTGTCGGGGCGACCCCAAGGGAGGTCGAGGTCTTTCTGGCGCTGGCCTCGCTGCGGGAGCCGGGGTTCACCGAGAAGTTCCGCGCGGATGTCACCTCGGGTGACCCGTACCGGGTCCGGGGCGGGCTGGAGCGGCTGGACACCATGTCCGAGGCCCTCCGGAAGGACGTCTCCAAGGGGCCCCAGGACCCGGGCACGGGCTCCGGCACGCTCTCCATGGCGGCCGACGGCGCCATTGTGGCCACCCTGACGACCGGCATCGCCATTTACATCGTCATGCAGGCGGAGTTCGAGGAAGGCAAGAGTGATCTGACGACCGAAAAGGCCGTAGTGATCGTGACCAAGCTGCTGGCCGGTAAGTAGGTCTTCGAAAGGGCGCTCCGCCAGGTGAGGCGGAGCCGCCCCTTCGTATGGGTGAAAGACATGGCCCTGCCGAGTTCGGCCGTCACGTCGCCGGGAGGGGCCGCATCGCCTCAGTACGTCAGCCAGGTGTGGCCCCGGGGCTGGTCGAACGGTGCTTACCAGGTCTCCGGGCCAGCCGCCCGCATCGTGCCCCTGCCGTGCGTTGCCGGTCGATTGCCGGTTTCCTCACTCCGCCCTGCCGGTCGCGATGCGCCGCCGCATGCAATGAGCGGAGTTTCCGCAGGTGAGGAGCTATGGGCGGACAGGCCGACCGGATACAGATCGACTCCAGCCCTTTCTGCGGGGCCGCTTCCTAGGCTCGGAGTCAGAAAGCGGCCGACCGACGGGGCTTCGCGTGAAGCCCGGAAGAGATCGGCCCGACTCCCACTCCACTCACATTCACAGGAGAGCCATGCGTATCCGCACTGTCCTGCCCACCGCCCTTCTGGCCGTCTCCGGTCTCCTCGCCGGGGCGGGAACCACCTTCGCCGCCGGCACCGGTGAGGAGCCCTCGGAGGGCGGCGGTTACCCGGCCTACCAGTGCTTCGAGACCGTGGGCGGCGAGTATTGCAGTGACATGGAGGTCAACAACGATGCGGAAGGGGCCGAGTGGATCTGGTCCTGTCCGTCGGACGTCCTGAAGGGCGTCACCAGCAAGCCATACCTTCGCGACCCCCGTCCGGAGGATGCCCTCAGCTGCTCCGGTGAAGCGTCTCCGGAGATTGATTACCCGGCGTTCCAGTGCCTCAAGACCCTGGACCGCGTCGAGTACTGCAGTGACAAGAAGGTCAAGAACCATGACCTAGGGAACGCGTGGATCAAGACCTGTCCGCCCGACGTCCTGAAGGACAAGGACAAGGTGTACCTCCTCAACAACCGCCCGGGGGACGCCCGCCACTGCTGATACACAAGATCACGAAGGGGCCGCATCCTGATGCGGCCCCTTCGTCATGCCCGGATCACGACCGGGTCGGCACCGACGACGGTTCCGCGGGCGGCAATCTTTTGCCGGTTGTACGGCGATCGGCGGAATTCGCCTGCCAACAGGCACCCAAGTACCGCTCGTTCTGCGCTGACGCACGCAACGGAATTTCGCTTACATCGAGTCGCCCGGTCCGCTGGTCAACTGCCGCAGTGCGGTATGCGTGTTCCGGTTACCGGCAAGGAATTGCCGGTGCGGTTGCCTGTGTGCGGGCCGGTGGGTGTGTTTTTGCAGGTCAGGAGGGTGGTGGATGGGTCAAGAATCAGTCCAGCTTTCTGTTGCCCCGCTTTTTCTAGAGTCGAGGAGCGGAGACGCCGCAGCCGATGGATGCGGGCTCCGTGTCGTGTGGAAGTCGATTCGAGAAGAGACGAGGAAATCATGCGCATGAATCAGGGACGTCTGGTTGTGGGGGCGCGTGCGGTGGCGCTCGCGGTGGCTGTGGGCGTGGCGGCGTCGACGGGTACGGCGGGGATGTCGTGGGCGTCGACGCAGTCGCAGCAGGCGGATCAGTCGAAGCAGGCGGACAAGCGGTCGTCGGAGTACTCGACGGCGGACATCCTCCTGGGGTTCATGGGTCGGGGGGTGGTGGCCAAGGAGCATCCGGAGCTGGCCCTCGTACGGGGGAAGGTCGTCGGGGCGACCCCCGAAGAGGTGGACCTCTTCCTGAAGTTGGCCGCAGAGCTGGAGCCGGAGTTCACCGACAAGCTCCGCGCGGATCTCACCTCGGGTAACCCTTACCGGGTCCGTTACGGGCTGGAGCGGGTGGACACCATGTCCGTGGTCACTCACCAGGCAGTCGCCGACGGGGCCATGGACCCGGGCTCCGGCTCCGGCTGGTTCATCGTCGGCAACAATGCCGGCGACCCGGGCGACGGTGAAGGTGTCCTGGTCGTCCTGGAAAAGGTCCTCATCGCGCAAGAGGTGAAGTTCGTGTTCTCGGAGGGCTTCGAGAAGGGCAAGAGCGGTCTGACTACCGAGAAGGCCGTCGCGATCGTGACCAAGGCGCTGGCCGGCAAGTAGATCTTCGAATGGGTGGCTCCGCCGTACGCGGCGGAGCCACCCATGGGGGTGGAGAAACATGTCTCGTATAGGTTTCTTCGGCGGAGCCGCTCTCTGGGCAACGGTCGGTGTGACGTCGCTGCTGGTGGCCCTGCCGAGTTCGGCGGTGACCACGCCGGAAGTCGTCGCATCGCGTCAGTACGTCAGACAGGTGTGGCCCCAGGGCTGGTCGTTCTTCACCAAGAGCCCCCGGAGCCCTACGAACGGTGCTTACCGGATTTCTTCCGACGGGCCGCCACGGAGCCTGCTCATCGGGCCCAACGCCACTCCGTCCAACGTGTTCGGGGCCAGCAGGAGAGTGCGGGCCCAGGGCCCCGAACTGGCAACCCTGATGAGTACCACGCCGGAGCGGGCCTGGAAGAAATGTGACGGGTACACGGTCTCCGACTGCGGCGTCGGCGAATTCCGCAAGGCTCCGAAAGTCCGCAACGACTCTCCGATCCCGACGCTGTGCGGAAAGACCGTGCTCACCCTTGAGGAACCGGTTCCCTGGGCCTGGCGAGAACTGACGGAAAGCCAGTTCCGGATCACGAAGGCGGCGGAGGTGGACATCCAGTGCTGAGACTCAGGATCCCGGCGGTGCCCGAAGCCGCCGAACGGTTCGACCCGCGCACCAATGTGTACGGGCTGATGCGCACGCTGATCGCCGTGGGCATGTTCGCCACCCTGTTCCTCACCCCGGCCGCGGCCCTGTTCCATCCCGTCATCGGCATGAAGGACGCCCCGTACTGCGACGGGCTGTCCGCGATCTCGGGATTCTGTGTCGGCGGGGACGCGCTGAGTCCGGAGGTGCGCCGCTATCTGCTGGCGGCCGTTCTGATCCCGGTGATGATCGGCTGGCGGCCGAGGTGGTGGGTGATACCGCACTGGTGGGTCGCGTTCAGCATCGCCTCCTCGCTCAGTCTGCCCGACGGCGGGGACACGGTGGCCCTGATCCTCACGCTGTCCATTGTTCCGTTCGGGATGGTGGACGACAGAAAGTGGCACTGGAGCACCGAGGGTGGCGCGAAGCAGCTCGGCGGTTCCGCCGCGGCCTTCTGCTACGTCACTCACTGGGCCATTCGGATCCAGGTCGCCGGAATCTATTTCCAGTCGTCCGTGGCGAAGTTCGGTGTGGCGGAGTGGGCGGACGGTACCGCGCTCGCCTATTGGCTCAACGATCCTTTCTTCGGTTTCCTGCCGTTCTGGGAGCCCGTCATGCAGCCCTTGTTGGAGAACGCCTACACGGTCACCGCGCTCACTTGGGGAGTCCTCGTCATGGAACTCGCCCTGGCGTTCTCCCTCTTCTGGAAGGCCGAGGTACGCCGGAAGACGCTCTGGCTGGGGATCGCCCTGCACGCGGGGATAGCGCTCTTCATGGGCCTGTTCAGTTTCGCTTTCATCATGTTCGGCGCCCTGGTCATCGCCTACCAGGTTCCGACCACGAACCTCGCCCTTCCCCGGTTCGCGGCGCGCCGAGTGCGACGAGTACGCCGAGCGCGGCGCGCGGCCGGTGAAGACGACGCGTGCGACGCGTCGGTGCGGGACACGGCCCTCGTTCCCGGCTGAGCGAGGCGAGGAGCGGAGTCGCCGCGGCAGCCGATGGCCGCGAACTCCGTGTCGTTCGGAAGTCCTATGAGAGAAGAAGAGATGAGGAATCATGCGTAAGAGCCGAGGTCGTCTGGTTGTGGGGGCGCGTGCGGTGGCGCTCGCGATGGCTGTGGGCGTGGCGGCGTCGACGGGTACGGCGGGGATGTCGTGGGCGTCGACGCAGTCGCAGCAGGCGGATCAGTCGAAGCAGGCGGACAAGCGGTCGTCGGAGTACTCGACGGCGGACATCCTCCTGGGGTTCATGGGTCGGGGGGTGGTGGCCAAGGAGCATCCGGAGCTGGCCCTCGTGCGGGGAAAGGTCGTCGGGGCGACCCCCGAAGAGGTGGACCTCTTCCTGAAGTTGGCCTCGGAGCTGGAGCCGGAGCTCACCGACAAGCTCCGCGCGGATCTCACCTCGGGTAACCCTTACCGGGTCCGTTACGCGCTGGAGCGGTTGGACACCATGTCCGTGGTCACCCACCAGGCAGTCGCCGACGGGGCCGTGGACCCGGGCTCCGGCTCCGGCTGGTTCATCGTCGGCAACAATGCCGGCGACCCGGGCGACGGCGAAGGTCTCCTGGTCGTCCTGGACAAGGTCCTCGCCGCGCAAGAGGTGAAGTTCGTGTTCTCGGCGGACTTCGAGCGGGGCAGGAGCGGTCTGACGACCGATAAGGCCGTCGCGATCGTGACCCTGGTGCTGGCCGGCTGGTAGATCTTCGAATGGGTGGCTCCGTCGCGTGCGGCGGAGCCACCCTGCGTGCTGACGCGGTTCGGCTGTACAAGTCGCCTGCATAGGAAATGAGTTGACATGGCATCAGATTATTTTTGCATGAGGATTTTCGGCCGGTTGTTGGCGGAGAACGATCTCCCCAGGCGACGGCTCGCACACGTACTGTCATCCATCCGTGGCGGGAGGTCCCGCCTGGTGAGGCCGCCGCCGGTGCCGGGCGGCGGGGATGCAGGGAGAAGCAGGGGCGCATGCCTGAGCAGTTGGGGGCCTGGCTCCGTGGCCGTCGGGCGCAGTTGGGTCTGAGTCAGCCGCAGCTCGCCGAACTCGCCGGGGTCAGCACCCGCACCATCCGCGAGATCGAGCGCGGCCGGGCACGGTCACCGCGCAGTCCCTCGCTGCTCAGACTCATGGAGGTACTGGGGCCGGACGTCGAGCCGGAGCCCGGCGACGAACGGCGGCTCCGGCTCGACGTCCTCGGCCCCCTCCTGCTCCAGGTGGCGGGCCGGCCCGCCGAACCCGGCGCGGCGAAACAGAGCACTCTGCTGGCCCTGCTCGGTCTGCATCCGGGCAGCGTCGTGTCGCAGGACGAGATCGTCGACACCCTGTGGGACGGCAGCCCTCCGGCCAGCTCCCCGAACATGGTCCACACCTATGTGGCCCGGCTGCGCCGGCTGCTCACCCCGGCGACACGCCCCGAGGACCCGCCCGGCGGCCTACTGCGCCGGACCGGGACGGGCTACGTACTGGACCTGGGCGAGGAGGAGTCGGACGCGGCGCGGTTCACCGTCCTGGCCTCGCGCGCCATGCCCGCCCTCGCCGACGGCGGGGGCGAGCCCGCTGACCGGGCCGAGGCATACGCACAGGCCGAGGCCGCCCTGCGGCTGTGGCGCGGCCCCGTCCTGCAGGGCATGGCGCCGGGGTTGCGCGAGCACCCCTCCGCCGTGGGCCTGACCCGGCTGCGTCTGTCCCTGGTCCAGGCGTACGCGGACAGCGCCCTGGCCGCCGGTACGACGGAGAACGCCGTCCACGAACTCCGGCGGACGGCCGACCTGGAGCCCCTGCACGAAGGGGTCCACGCCCGGCTGATGCTCGCGCTCGCCGCCTCCGGCGAGCAGGCCGCGGCGCTCGGCGTCTACACGGCCCTGCGCGACCACCTCGACGAGCAGCTCGGTGTCAGCCCCGGCCCGGAGCTGACCGACGCCCATCTGCGTGTCCTGCGCATGGAGATACCGCAGGCCTCCGCCGCCGAGGCGACCGTGTCACCGGCACCGGCACCGGCACCGGCACCGGCACCGGCACCCGCCGAGGCGACCGTGTCACCGGCACCCGCCGAGGCGACCGTGGCGCCAGCACCAGCACCCGCCGTCCCGTCGATCGCGCCCGCCCTGCTGCCGTACGACGCCGCCTTCTTCACCGGGCGTGCCGATCAACTGACCCGTCTGGACGAGCTGTTGACCGCCCACGGCAAGGGGCCCGTTGGAGGCAGCGGGATCTGTGCCCTGACCGGTCCCGCCGGAGCGGGCAAGACCGCCCTGGCCGTGCACTGGGCGCACCGGGTCCGTGACCGCTTCCCCGACGGCCAGCTCTTCGTGGACCTGCGCGGCCACTCGCCGGAGGGCCCGGTGCGCCCCGTCGAGGCGCTGACCCGGTTCCTGCTGGCGCTCGGGGTGGCCGCGGAAGCCCTTCCGGGGACGCCGGAGACCGCGGCGGACCTGTACCGGACGCTGGCCGCCGAGCGGCGGCTGCTGGTCGTGCTGGACAACGCCGTGGACGCGGAGCAGGTGCGCCCGCTGCTGCCCGGCGGGCCCGGCTCTCTGGTGCTGGTCACCAGCCGCGACCGGCTGGCCGGCCTCGCCGCCCGCGACGGCGCCCGGCGGATCGGGGTGGACCTGCTCAGCCCCGACGAGTCCCGGACACTGCTGCTGCGCACCCTCGGTGCGACACGTGTCGACGCCGATCCGCAGGCGGCGGCCGAACTCGCCCATGCCTGCGGGCACCTCCCCCTGGCCCTGCGGATCATCGCCGCCAACCTCGACCACACCCCGTGGCGCAGCCTCAGGGAACAGGCGGCCGAACTGCGCGAGGGCGACCGGCTGACCGCCCTGTCCGTCACCGGCGACGCCACCACCGCCGTACGCAGCGCCTTCGACCTGTCGTACCACGCCCTCGACGCCCCGACCCGGCGGATGTTCCGGCTACTGGCCCTGGTGCCAGGCCCGGAAGCCGGTCTGGACGCCGCCGCGGCCGTCGCGGGCGTCACCCCCGCTCAGGCCGCCGGGCTGCTGGAACGGCTCACCGCCGCCCACCTGTTGCGGGAGCACCGGACCGGCCGGTACCGCCGCCACGACCTGGTGGCCCTGTACGCCGCCGAGCGGCTGCGCCTGGAGGAGACCGACGCCGACCGCCGTGCCGCCTCGGACGCCCTGTACACCTGGCTGCTGGCCGCCACCGACCGCTGCGCACAACTGCTCTACCCCGGCCAGGCACGCCTGCCCCCCACAGGCCCCGACGGCGATGGCGACGGTGGCTCCGGCCGCAGTGATGCCGTGCCCCCGCTTCGCATCCCCGACGCCGCCGCGGCGATCCGCTGGCTGGACGACGAACTGCCCAACCTCGCCGCGGCCGTGCACCAGGCCGCCGCCGAGGCCCACCCCGCCTCCTGGCGGCTCTCCCACACCCTCGTCGGCCACGCCTGGACCCGTAAGACCGCCGTGGACTGGGCGGCCCTCGGCCGGGCCGCCCTGGACGCCGCCCGTGCCGCCGACGAGCCCGTGGCCCAGGCCGCCATGCACAACCTGCTCGGCTTCGCGGAACTCCACCAGAGCCTCCCCTATGCGGCCATCCCTCACTTCGAGCAGAAGCTCGCCCTCGCCGAGTCAGGCGGCTGGCTGGAGGGTACGGCTGTGGCGCTCACCAACCTCGCCAGTGTGAACTGGCTCGTCGGCCGGCTGACACGCGGTGCCGAGTACCTGGAACGGGCCACGGAGATCGACCGGCGCAACGGCATGCCGGACGGCCACCCGGTCGTCCTGCTCACGCTCGGGATCACGTTGCGCGACCTGGGCCGGCTGACCGAGTCACTGGACCGTCTGCGGGGGGCCGAGCGCGCTCCGCGCGACCTCGGCTCCCAGCACAACGGGATCCTGACCCACGCCAACCTGGGACGCACCCTGTACCTTCTCGGGGATCCCGCGCGGGCGACGCACCACCTGGCGACCGCCCTGACGATGGTCCGGGAGAGCGGCGAACAGGGCAGCGAGGCGTACGTGCTGCGGTTCCAGTCCTCCGTCCACCGCGACGCCGGAGACCTCACCACCGCCCTGGACATGGCGACGACCGCCACGCGTCTCTTCGACCAGGACGGCGAGGAGTACTACCGCGCGGACGCCCGCATCGCCCTCGGCAGCGTCCTGCTCGCCCTCGGCCGCCCCGGCGAGGCGGATGTCGCCTACCGGGAAGCGCTCAAGCTGGCCGAGGAACGCGGCGCGGACGAACTGCGGGCCCGCGCCCTGATCGGACTGGCCGCCGTCACCGACCCGCCCGACCGGGAGCAGGTCTCCCGCGCGCTGGAGATCGCCCGCGGCACGGAACACCTGCTGGTGGAGGGCGAAGCCCTCACCGCCCTGGCCCGCGCCGAACTGCTGCACGGCGAAGCCTCGGTCGCCGCCGCCCACGCCCGCGAGGCCCTGGCGATGCACCGCGGCACCGACCACCGCAAGGCCCAGGCCGAGGCCCTCGACATCCTCGGCCGTGCCGTCGCCGCGACCGGGGAGGAGGACCCGGCCCCGTACCGGACGGAGGCCGCGGAGATCTTCCGGTCCCTCGGCATCCCGCACGGGGACCTCCGGTGACCCGGGCGGCGGCGGTCCCCGGCCACCGCCACCGTCACGTGGCGACCGTCAGCAAATCCCGCTGGTCCTCCGGCAGTTCGACCTTGTCCGCGTAAAGCAGCGCGTGCCCCGGGTCGAAGACCAGTGCCACCTCGCCCGCGAGGCCGCCGTTGGCGCTCAGCACCTGGACCACCTGGTCGCCGAGGCGGACGTCGTACTCGTAGCGGGAGCCGACGTAGGAGCTGGTGATGACCTGGGTGCTGAGCCGGTTCACGCCGGCCGGTATGTCGGCCGAGGCCACGACCTCCAGGCGCTCGGGGCGGACCGCCACGGTGACGGAGTCGTCGGCCACGACCGGCCGGTCGCTGTCGACGCGGACGACGTCCCCGGTGGCGTCGAGGCGGACGCTGTGCCGGGTGCCGTCCTGGCCGACGACCTTGCCGGTGAGGAAGTTGCAGCGGCCGACGAAGGCCGCCACCGCCGGCGCGGCGGGCTTCTCGTAGATCTCGTGCGGCGTGCCGATCTGGATCATGTTGCCGCCCTCCATGACCGCGATCCGGTCGCTGAGTGCCAGCGCCTCGTCCTGGTCGTGGGTGACGTAGACGGTGGTGATGCCCAGCTCCTCCTGGAGCCGCTTGAGCCAGGCGCGGGCCTGCTCACGGAGCTTGGCGTCCAGGTTCGACAGCGGCTCGTCCAGCAGCAGGACCGTCGGCGAGTACACCAACGCCCGTGCCAGGGCGACGCGTTGCTGCTGGCCGCCGGAGAGCTGGTGCGGGTAGCGGCCGCTGAGCGCGGCCAGCCCCACCTTGTCCAGGGCCTCGTGGATCAGCGTCTTCTGCTTCTCCTTGGGCACCTTGCGGATGTTGAGGGGGAGGGCCAGGTTCTTCGCGATGGTCATGTGCGGCCACAGCGCGTACGACTGGAAGACCATGCCGAGGTTGCGCTCCTCGGGGGGAAGGAAGACCCCCGCGCCCGCGTCCACGAACGAACGGCCGCCGACCGCGATCGAGCCCTGCGTCGGCTGCTCCAGGCCCGCGATGCAGTTCAGGGTCGTCGACTTGCCGCAGCCGCTCGCGCCGAGCAGTGTGAAGAACTCGCCGTCCTTGATGGTGAAGGTGACGTCCCGCAGGACGGAGTTGTCGCCGAACGTCTTGGCGAGGTTCTTGACGGTCACCTCAGGCATGGTGCTTTCCCTTCATGAGCAGTCCCGCGAGTGCGACGAAGACCGCGGTGATGCCGATCTGGAGGGTGGCCAGCGCGGCGACGGATCCGGCCCTGCCCTGCGTCCAGAGACTGAGCATGGTGGTGCCGAGGATGTTGTTGTCGGCCGAGGAGAGGAAGACGGCCGGGGAGTACTCCTTGAGCATGATCACGAAGGTGAGGACGAGCGCTCCCGCGAACGCCGGTGTGATCAGGGCCCGCAGGACGCGGAAGAAGGTCATCAGCCAGTCGGCGCCGGAGACCCGGGCCGCGTTGTCCAGCTCACCGCCGATCTGCATGATCGCCGGGGCGACCGAGCCGAACGCGCTGGGCAGGGCCCGCATACCGAAGGCGATGATGACGGCGTAGATCGTGCCCTGGAGCACCGAGCCCATCCCGAACGGGGCGAGCGCGAAGGCCCAGAAGAAGCCGATACCGATGATGATGCCGGGCAGGGACTGCGGGATCAGGGCCAGATACTCCACCGCCCGGCCCCACCTGAAGGTCGACCGCCGGGCCACCATCACCGCGAACACCGCCAGGACACTGACCACCACCGAGCCGACACCGGCCACGATCAGGCTGTTCCACAGCGACTGCACGTAGTTGTCGGAGTCGAAGACCAGCTCGTAGTTCTTCGTCGTCACCGTCCTGAACGGCGACTGCAGCGGTGTGAAGACGAGTGTGAAGGACCGCATCACCAGGCCCGCGATGGGGATCAGGGCGCCGACGATCACGTAGAACCAGATGCAGGCGATGCTGACCCACTTCAGCCAGCCCAGGTCCAGCTTGCGCGGCCGGGTCACCTTGCCGCGTACGGACACGAACCGGGCCGCGTCCTTCAGCAGCTTCGCCTGTACGGCGACCAGGCTCAGCGTGACCACCAGGATGACGGTGGAGGCCGCGCCCAGCATCGTGTAGTCGGGGTCCACCGACTGAAGTCCGTTGTGGTAGAGGAAAGTTGAGAACACGTCGATGCTGACCGGCTGGCCGTAGAGCAGCGGCACGCTCAGCGTCTCGATGGAGACGGAGAAGACGAGGATCGCCGAGTAGACGATCGGGGGCCGCAGCAGCGGCACGATCACCTGCGCCAGGATCCGGAAGGGACCCGCCCCGCAGACCTGGGCGGCCGATTCCAGGGAGGCGTCGGACTGCCTGAGCGCGTTGGCGCAGAAGACGTACGCGATCGGGGCGAGCGCCACGGCCTCCGTGAGCGCCATGCCGGGGATCGAGTACAGGTTCCACGGCACCCCGCCGAAGACCTGCTGCACCTTGACGCTGACGAACCCGGCCGGGCCGTACATGATGATCCAGCCGAAGCCCAGGATCAGCGACGAGATGAAGAACGGCCACTGCATCGCCAGCGCCACCAGCCGCCCGCCGGGCAGCTTCGTGCGGACCACCACGATCGCCATGGGGATGGCGATGGCCAGGCTCAGGACCGTGGTCAGCGACGCGAACAGCAGGGTGTTCAGGGCGACTTCGCCGAAGCCCGCCTTGGTGAACAGGTCGGTGTAGCCGCTGAGGGTGAACGCCCCGCCCGCCTCGTAGAGCGGGCGGTTGCGGATGCTCTGGTAGAGGGTCGGGACGATCGGGGCCAGCACCAGCACGGCGAGGAACGCCAGGACCGCGTACTGGACGACCGTGTCCCGTCCGATGCCGAAGGGGCGGCGGTAGCGCGGGGGTGGGAAACTCTCCGCCGGTGACTCGTCCGCCGGCGTGCGCGGCGGCTGGGTGAGGGTGGACATCTGCTCATCGACTCCGATCGTCCCTGAAAGCTGTCTGCGGCTTCTGCTGCCGGACTACTTACGGAGTCCGTCGAAGCGCTCCAGCCAGGCGGCGGCGTCGTCCTTCGCGACCTGCTCGTACTTGACGTGGATGATGTTGTCCTCGCCGACCGCGTCCACGACCTCCTGGTACGTGTGCAGGCCCTCGCCCTTCACACCGTCGCGGTACGAGGCGAGCCCGCCCTCGGCGACCGCGCGCTGGCCCTCGTCGGAGAGGGCGAAGTCCAGGAAGAGCTTCGAGGTCGCCGGGTGCGGCGCCTCGGCGGCGATCCCGAGACCACGCGGCAGGACGACCGTGCCGTCCTTCGGGAAGACGATCTTCACAAGACCGGCGCTGTCTTCCACCACGGGGTACGCGGGGGAGGCGCTGATCAGGAAGCCGGCCGTGTACTCACCGGCGACGATCTTCTCCAGCTGGGTGCCGGAGGAGGTCTCCGGACGGGTCAGCGGGAGGATCTTCCCCAGGTCGTCCCAGGCCTCAGGGTTGCCCTCGGTGAGCGCCCGCGTCACCGTGAAGCCGAACGAGCCCTCCGGGTCACGGACCGTCACCTTGTTCTTGAACTTGCCCTCGTCCGACGTCACGATCTTCGCGAAGTCCGTCAGCGTGGTCGGCGGGGTCTCCATCAGCGAAGTGTTGTACGCGATCGTCATCGGGTCCTGCGACACCGAATACACGCTCGGCAACAGCTCCGCGCTCTCGCCCAGCTCCTCCAGCTCCGGCGACTTGTACTCCAGGACCGTGTTCTTGCGGGCCGAGAAGTCCGCCCACGCGGTCGCCGCGCTGGAGATCAGCACATCCGCCGGGGAGGAACCGGCCGCGTTCTCGGACAGGGTCTTCTGGAACAGCTCGTCGCTGTCCAACTCGTTCACGGAGACGGTCTTGATGAAGTCGTACTTCTTCTTGAAGTCCCGGACGATCGGCGCCATGTTCTCGTCGCCGAGGTTCGAGTAGACGGTGAGCTTGCCGCCCTCCTTCTCCGCCGCCGCGATCAGGTCCGCGTAGTCCGCCGGGTAGTAGTCCGGCACCTGACCCGTCGAGATCTTGTTCTCCGCGACCTTCGGCGCGTCGCTGTCCCCACCGCCGCAGGCGGCCAGCGTCCCGAGCGCGAGCGTCGCGGCGAACGCCGCCGCGAGGGGGCGCCGGACGGAACGCCTGTACGCGACGCCCGTGCCGCCGACGACGATGTGCCCGGTGCCGATGTGGCTGGATCTGGCCATGGTTCTCCTCCTGGCGCGTGCCTTCTGGCAGCTGTTGCCGGGAGGTTAGGGACCCAGGTCAGGCCGGTAAATCCCTCATCTGTCAGAGCTCGTACTGCTCGTATTGGTCGTTGTGTACGTGACGCGAGTCACCCGCTCCGAGCAGGAGCGGATGGCTGGGAATGATCTCCCTTGAGATGGGCCGTGAGCTGCTGGAGCCGCCCCCAGGCCTCGGTGTCCGTGCCGTCCCCGAGGGGGTAGTGCAGCGCCGGGCGGGCCGCCGGGCCGAGGTGCTTCGGGCGGACCTCGACCGGGGGTCGGCGGGCGTGGTCCAGGCCGATGGCGAGCACGTCGTCCGGGCCGAGGGTGAAGGCGTACGGGATCGGCGGCCCCTCCAGCCGGGGCGCGGTCGTCAGATCGGCGCGCGCCACACGCACCGAGGTCAGCATGGTCTTCAGCCCATGCTCCCGGACCAGGGTGTCGGCCAGCGCCTCGATCCGGTCCAGCGGCGGTTCCTCACCGGCCGCGTACCCGACCGTCAGGACCACGTCCTCCTCCACGCCCTTCGTCGTCCGCGTCACCCGGACCGTCGCCGTCGCCGGCCGGCCCGGGGTGCCGACCACGACCAGCTGCGAGGGCTCGGGCATCCGCTCCCGGACCAGATCGGTCAACTGCCGTGGCGACCAAGGGAGGTTGACCGGCTCGGCGGTGCCCCAGCCCACCGGTGCCGCCCCCGTCAGCGCCCGCCAGGCCGCCTCCAGGGCGCCGCCCAGCAGCAGGTTCTCGTCGGCCCGGTGCACGGTACGGAGGGCGACGATCAGCTGCCGCCCGGGGGCCTCCTCGTCAGCCGGAGCGCCTGCTGAGCCGTCTGCCGGGCCGCTCACCGGACTGTTCGCCGGGCCGCTCGCGGGACTGTTCGCCGGGCCGCTCGCGGGGCGGGTGAACGCGGCGGCCACCGCCGCCGTCCCGTCCTGCGTGAACGCGGGCGAGAACGCCCCGTCCCGCCAGCGCAGCACCGCCCCCGACAGCCCGTCGTAGTACCCGCACTCCGGGTCCTGGACGACCCAGCGGTTGGGGACGCGCGCCAGCGTCGCACGGGCCGCCGTGGTCAGCCGTACGCCGGGCGGGGTGACGATCTGGAGGGAGCGCCGGGAGGCCACGGCCGTACGCATGATCTCCGCGAGCCAGGTCGTCAGCGCCACCACCGGCCGGTCGATCAGGACGACGGCCGCGTGCTCGGTCACCACGTCCACGGCCGGCTGCCCCGACCCCGCCGACGGTACGGCGGACACGTCGACCACCTCGGTGCTCGCCGCCTCGGGGGGCCAGGTGGAGCCGCCCAGCAGGGCGTTGAGCCGCCCGCACACCACCCCGGCGAGCCGCTCCGCCTCGGGCACGGCGGTGGACGCCCGCGCCTCCGTCCACCAGAACGGGGCCTCCATCCGCAGCCCGAGCAGCCGCTCCGCCTCACCGGGCACCTGCACCAGCACCGGCGACTCCACGGACACCAGCGGACGCCCACCGGGCCCGTGCAGCTGGACGACCGCGCCGTCGGCCGCCGCCGACAGGTCCAGGTCGGAGCCGCCCGCGTACAGGCTCGCCATGAGGGCCCACACGTTGGGCATCTTCGGGGTGAGGGCGATGACGTCCTTGGTCACGGGCGGTGGCCCTCCTGGGTTTCCTGTGCGGACAGCGCGGTCTGGACCAGCTGGTGGGCCCGCCCCCGCCGGACCAGCGTGCCCCGCCCGGTCGGCTGCGCGGAGGCGTACAGGCCCGGGAAGAGCTGGCCCTCGCTCCGCTCGCCGGTCATCAGCAGCGCGGCCGTGCCGGTCTCGCGGAGGGTCTGGAGCAGCGGCTCGTACATCGCCCGCGAGGAGCCCGCCACCCGCCGGGTGATCACGAAGTGCAGCCCGATGTCCTGCGCCGACGACACATACGGCAGGAACGGCGACAGCGGCTGCTGCCCGGCGGTGGTGAGGATGTCGTAGTCGTCGACCAGGATCACGATCCGGGGCCCCTTGAACGCGGGCTCGTCGGTCAGCGCGTCCGGGTCGGCGCTCTCCGGCATCCGCTTCTCCAGCTCGCTCGCGATACCCGTGGCCAGCCCCGCCGCGAGCTTCGCGTTGTGCGCGTACCCGCCCCGGTACGGCTCCGGGATCACACCCCGCAGCCCGCGCCGGGGATCGAAGACACCGAAGACCAGCTCCTCGTCCGAGTACCGCTCCACGAGTTGCGCGGCGACCAGCTTCAGCAGGTTCGTCTTGCCGCACTCGTTGTCGCCCAGGATCAGCAGATGCTGGTCCGAGCCGAAGAGGTCGAGGAGGGCGGGTGCCAGGGCGTCCTGGTCCACGCCTATCGGTACCCGGTGCGGCTCGGCGACCATCGACGGCAGCCGGTCGGACGGCAGCCGGGTCGGCAACACCCTTACGGGCGCGGCAAGTTCACCGTGCCAGGTGGAGCGGATCGTCCGGGCCGCGTCCTCCAGCGCCGGACCGAGGTCACCCGTCGACGGCCGCCCGTCGAGACGGGGGAGCGCGGCCTGCGCGAACAGCTTGCCGTCGGTCAGGACCCGCCCCGGGGTGTCGGGCGACAGCGTCTCGGAGAGCTTGCGGTCCACGCTCGAATCGCTCGGGTCGTTGAGCCGCAGCTCCACCCGCGTCCCGAACATCGACTGCGTCGCGATCCGTACGTCGTTCCAGCGGAGCATGGCGCCGACGACATGGATGCCGTAGCCGCCGCCGCGCTTGAGCAGGTCCACGATCGTGTCGTCCAGCTCGGCGAACTCGTCGCGCAGCGCGCCGAATCCGTCGATGAGGAGGACGATGTCCGTCGACCCCAGCTCCCGCAGCCCGCCCTGCGCGCGCAGCCGCCGCAGCTGGTCGACGGAGTCGATGCCGTGCTCCCGGAACAGCTCCTCCCGCTCGACCAGCATCGTCCGCGCCTCGGCGACCGTCCGCGCGGCCCGCTCCCGGTCGGCCCGCCCGGCGATCCCGCCGACATGCGGCAGCCCGGAGAGCGCAGACAGCCCGCCACCGACCAAGTCGAGGCCGTAGATGGCGACTTCGGCGGGCGTGTGGGTGGTGGCGAGCGACAGCGCGAGGGTCCGCAGCAGCGTCGTCTTGCCGGACTGCGGCCCGCCGATCACCGCCGCGTGCCCGCCCGCGACCGTCAGATCCAGCACCCAGTGCCCCTGCCACTGCTTCGCCGGATCGTCCAGCACCCCGAGGGGCACCCGCAAAGGGCCTTCCCCGGCCGCCAGTCGAAGCCCTCGCTCATCCACCTGCACGGGCCCGGCCGCCGCGTCCAGCGTGATCGCGTCCGGCAGCGGCGGCAGCCAGATCCGCCGCACCGGCCGTGCGGCGGAGGCGAGTTGGTCCACCATCACCGACATCACGGTCGGCCCGGTCTCCCGCTTGGTCGCCTTGGGCTCGTCGACGGCCTCGCTCGCGGCGGACCCGCTGTCGAGCGTGTTGTACGTCGGATACGCCCAGGCCAGCGGCGTGTCGTCCTCCTGCGAGACGAGCGCCGGACCCCGGTACGCGCCCGACACGTACCCCGCCTTGAACCGCTCGTACGTCGAGGTGTCCACCTTCAGATAGCCGAAGCCCGGCAGCGGCGGCAGATGGAAGGCGTCCGTGGTGTCGAGCACGGTCCGCGACTCGTCGGCGGAGAAGGTGCGCAGCCCCAGCCGGTACGAGAGATAGGTGTCCAGCCCCTTGAGCTTGCCGCCCTCGATGCGCTGGCTGGAGAGGAGGAGGTGGACGCCGATGGAACGGCCGATCCGCCCGATGGACAGGAACAGATCGATGAAGTCCGGCTTGGCGGTGAGGAGTTCACCGAACTCGTCGATCACGACGAAGAGGTGGGGGAGCGGTTCGAGATCGGGCCGCCTGGTCGCGCGCAGGGCCGCGTAGTGCCCGATGTCGGCCACGTTCCCCGCGTCCTTCAACACCTGCTGCCGCCGCTTGACCTCGCCCGCGAGGCTGGAGTGCACACGCTCGACCAGCCCCGCCTGGTTCTCCAGGTTGGTGATCACACCGGCCACGTGCGGGAGTTCGGTGAACGGGGCGAAGGTCGCGCCGCCCTTGTAGTCGACCAGGACGAGCGCCAGATCCTCGGGGGAGTGGGTGGCGGCGAGCGCCAGCACGAGGGTGCGCAGCAGCTCGCTCTTGCCGGAGCCGGTCGCGCCGACGCACAGCCCGTGCGGGCCCATGCCCAGCTCGGAGGACTCCTTGAGGTCGAGGAGGACCGGCTCATGACGGTCCGTCAAGCCGATGGGTACGCGCAGGAACTCCCGCTCACGGCGCGGCGCCCAGAGGTCGGTCAGGTTCAGTACGGCCGGGTCGTCGATGCCGAGGAGGCCCGGGAAGTCGACGGGCCCGGTGACCGGGGTGCCCTCGGCGGCCGACTCGGCGGACAGCCGCAGCGGCGCGAGCAGCCGGGCGAGGCCCTCGGCGCCGGCGGCGGTGACCTGGTCCGAGGTGCCGTGCGCGGCCGGGACGGTGCCCGGCTCCGCGACCGAGAGGGGGTCCGGCGCACGAAGGTCCTCCACCACCACCTGATCGCCCCGCACGGTGATCCGCACGGACACCTGATCGGGCTCGTGCACCTGCTCCTCCAGCAGATGCAGCACGGTGACGCCCATGTCCGCGAGCCCCACCGCCGTGTCCGGACGCGGCAGTTCGGCGGCCGTCTCCCCGTACTCGTCGCTCACGACGAGCATCCGGGACGCCAGCCGCAGCGCCTTGCGGTCGGCGAGCCCCCGGCGCACCTCCGCCGCGTACGAGGCACGTCGGCCCAGCTCGTGCCGGAAGTGCCGGGCCAGCTGCGGCAGGCTCGGCGCGATCCGGCGGGCCGCCACCGGACCGTCGTGCTCCTGCGCGTCCAGCACATGCGGCAGCCACTTGGCCCACTCCCAGTCCGCCAGCCGCTCACCCGGCACCCCGAGCGCCACGGCCACGTCGTCCGGGGCGTGCGAGACGGCGACCTGGACGAGGAGCGCGCGGGCCACCCGCAGGACACCCTCCCGGTCGCCGACCACGCTGACATTGCCCGCGCGGTCCAACGGCACGGTGATCGGGCAGTCGTTGGCGACCGAGTACCGGGCCAGCAGTGCCCGCGCCTCGTTCAGCATGAACGGGTCCGGCGGGGTCAGCACCCCGCCCTGGTTCTGCCCGATGGCCAGATGCGCCACGGGTACGTCACCGGTGCCGACCCGCACCCTCAGGAAGTCCGGGTCCTGCCGCCGCCGCTCCCAGAGCCGGGCGGGGTCGCGCACCAGGTCGTACAGCGCCTCCGGGGGCGGATTCAGCACCCGGGCGAGCTGCCGCCGGTCCCGCTCGTCGGCGCCGAACTCCTCGCGCAGCTCCTCCAGATACTCCAGATAGCGTTCCCGCTGCGTCCGCCGGGTGCGCTGGGCCTTGCCGCGCTGGGAGAGGAAGAGGGCGACCGCGCCGAGCAGCGCGAACACCAGCACCATCGCGCCGATCGCCGCGAACTGGCTGTTCCGGATCACGGTCATCATCACGACCGAGCCCATGACCCCCGCCATCGGCAGCAGAGCCGTCGCCGCCGTCCCCGCCTTGCCCTCCGGGAGGTTGGGCGGCGGCTCGATCGTCCGGGCCCCGGCGGGTCCGAGCGGCCGGGTGCTCCGCGCGGGCCGATGGATCAGCTGCTGGGTCACGACCGGACCCCTTCTCGACGTTCCTCGTCGCGGTCTTCGCCGCGGTCTTGGTTGCGGTCTTCGTCGCGTGCTTCATCTCGGTGGTCGCTCATCGCATCCGCACCGCCCGGGTCATCGCCTCCGCCGCCAGCGTGATCGCCGCCGCCCGGGTCTCCCGGCCCAGCAGGGCGGTGCGGATGGGGCCGCCCTGGGCGAGGTGGCGGTCGTAGGGCACGGGGACGACATGGACACCGGCCTCCTTGAGGTGCGCGACCGCCGTCTTCAGGTCCAGCGTGAGGTCGGGGGAGTTGGCGGTCAGCGCGACGACGGTCGAGGCGAGCGCGGAGTGCGGCAACTGGCCGAGCCAGTCCAGGACCTGACGGGTGCCGTTGACGCCCTCGGCGGTCATCGGCGCCACGACCACGCGCGCGTGGGCCGTGTCCATCGCCGTACGGGCCACCTCGCCCGGCAGGGTCTCGCAGTCCACCACGGTCACCGCGAAGTAGCGCCGCAGCGCCAGGGTCACCGTGCGGTACGTACGGATGTCCAGCGGGGCCCCGACCCGGCCCTGGCTTCCGGGCAGCAGCCAGCCGCCGTCGGACACCGGCACCAGGTACCCGGTGACATCGGTGAGCCGCATCGCGGGGTTCAGGATCCGCGCGAGATCGGCCGCCGCCCAGCGCACCGAGTCGGCCCCCATCCGCACCGGCAGCGTGCCCAGCGCGGCGTCCGCCTCCATCGTCAGCACCGGGTCGTGCCGGTAGTGGTTGAACGTCCGCCCCAGCAGCGCGGCCGTCGTCGACTTCCCGACCCCGCCCCGGATCGACGTCACCGCGATGACCCGCCCGGTGGTCACCGGCTGCTGCAACTCCCGCGCGATCCGCGTCTCCTCGGCCACGTCCTGCGCGGCGGAGGAGGCGAGCCTCCGGATCGACCGCCCCGTCCGCCGAGCCACCGACTCCCCGTGCTGCGGCCGCCCGAGCGCGTGCGCGAGCCGGGGATCGATGGTGGGCACGGAGTCGGGGGCGCGCAGGGGGGTCTGGGGGGTACGGGGGCCACGCGGAGCCGGGGCGGCGGGGGACGCCCCGGACCGGGTCGGGGCCGCAGCCCCGGGTGAGGCCTCGGACCCGGGTGAGGCCGCCGCTCCAGGGGAAGCCCCCGGCCCGGGTGCCGGGTGACCGCCGGATTCCCCCGGCCGATCCGCGTCACCGGGTACATACGGCTGCCGTGCGTCACCGCCTGCCCCCGAAGACTGCGCAGCCGCCAGGGGAAGCCCTGAGCGGGGGTCCACAGCGGGCGCGTACGGTACGGGCGGCTCAACGACCGGCGGTCCTACGACGGCCGGTCCGACGACGGGCGGTCCTACGACGGCCGGTCCGACGACGGCCGGTCCGACGACGGGCGGCGCGACGACGGGCGGCGCGACGACGGCGGGCCCGACCGGCGCATGCGTGCCGGGCTGTACCGGCGGCTGCGCAACGTGCCCCGGCGGTACCGCCGGTACCGCCGGTGGTGTGCCCGGTGCCTGCCGAAGCGGCGGCTGCGCGCCCGGCGTGTGGTGACCCGGCTGTCGCACGCCGGGCATCGCCCGCGCCGACGGGTCCGCGACCACCCGCCCCGGCGGCTGTGCGAGACCCTCCGGCCCCGGCGGCTGCGCGACGCCATCCGGCCCCGGTGGCTGCCCGGCAGGCATGCCGTGGACCGGTGTCGATCGCGTGCCCCGGTCGCCTGCGGCCTCCGGAGTGGGCCTTGACGGCTCAGCCCTCTCCGACCGGCCCGTCGGCTCAGGCACCCCGGATCCCTCGGGCCCGTCCGTCGGCTCGGACGCCTCCGCCGGAACCGACCGCACCAGCCTCAGCGTCGGCTCGGCCCGGCGGGCGGGGGCCTCCGGTGGCGCGGGGGCGGCGTCGCCACCGCTCGCCGCATCCTGTCGGCCCAGCTCGCGCAGCACGTCCCGCTGCCAGTCCCCTGCCTGCGCCATGTGCGGCCCCCAGCTCCTAAGCGAACGTGTCGAGCAGTCGTCCGTACACGCCGAACACCCCGATGAGCAGCGGGAACAGGGCGATGACGCCGATGGATTCGAGGGTGTCGCCGAAGCGCCGGAGCCGTACGCGTACATGCTCGGCGGGCTGCACGGCGAGCACCAGCAGCGGAAGGACGGCGAGGAGGACGAGGACGGCGAGCGGGCCGACGGCCGCGCCGGAGTGGGTCAGCCAGGCCGAGATCAGCCGCACGGCGAGCACGGCCGCCGCCCCGAGGAGCACCACGACCTCCGCGACCAGCGGGAACGCCCGCGCGCGCAGCGCGAGCACGACCATGGTGATGACGGTCAGCGGCACGGTCCACTCGGTGGGCGCGCGCAGCGCGAACACCCCGGCGGCGGTCGCCGAGACGGCCAGCGTGACCGTCGCGAGGGCCAGCCCCCGGTGCGTGGCGGTGAGCGCCGCCGACACCTGGAAGCGGCTCACGGAGGCACCCCCGGAGCGCCGGTCGTCGAGCCCGGAGAGCCCCGACGCCATCAGCGCCAGCCGGGGCAGCAGCCCCAGCACGACCACGGAGACGACCGCGAGAACGGCCCCCACCTCGGCCTGCTCCGTCACCGACAGGGACACCGCGCCCGACACGGCCCCGGCGACCCCCAGCCAGCACACCGAGGCCCCGGCCAGCGCCCCCGCCCCGACCAGTCCGCCCCGTCCGAGCGGGGTGAACAGCCCGAGCAGGGCGAGCGTGACGACCCCGGCGGCAGCCATCGCCGCGACCCGAGGCGTCCCCGACCACTGCTGTGCGTCCGCCAACGTCGACGCGCCGAGCAGCCCCAGCGCACCCGCCGTCGCGATCAGTGTCGTCGCGAGGCCCCGCTTCCCGGCCCGCCCCAGCAGGGCACCCGCGAGCGCGGCCACCGACGCGACACCGAGCAGCGCGCCGGCGACGACGCCGGGCTCGTACGCGGCCCGCGCGAACATTCCGGCGGCCAGGGCCCAGCCGACCGTGGCGAACCCGGCGGTGACCCGGCGCGCGGCCGGCCGCCAGCGCAGACCGCGCGCGTCGAGATCCTCGGCCGCCTCGTCCGTGACGTCGTGCACGACGGGCGCCGACGGCGCGTCCTCGGCCCGGACGAGGCGCAGTACGGCGCCGTCGGGAATCCCGGCCGACTCCAGCGTGCTGTCGTGCGCCAGCGCGGAACCGTCCGCGGTGACGAGATGCCGCAACTCGGGCCGCCCGCCGACCTGGTCGTCGAGCAGCCGCATGATCTCCGGCAGCAGGAGTCCGACCGGTTCCCGTGACGGCAGCACGAGATCCACCCGCCGCCGCTCACCGACCAGCGTGACCCGGCTGAGCGCCGTCCGCGCACCACCCGTGGCCTGCCCCAACGTCCCCGTAGCCATCACGCGATCGAACCTATCACCGGGCGGAATCGCCGGTCGGGGCTGTGGAAAACCCTGTGGAAAACGTGGAGGAGGGGGTGTCGGACGGCGTGCTGGACGGCGTGCCGGACGGGGTGACCGAGGGCTGCACGGAACCCCCGTACGGGCTCTTGCCGATGATGCGGTTCGACACGAACGACCACCCCACACACCCCGCGCACAACACCGCCGCGATGACGATCCCGGCGAAGACCTTCCCGACCCGTTCGTCCACCGAGCGCCGCTGCCGCTGCGCCCCGAACAGCAGGGCGTCCCGCAGCCGTCGGCGCCGCACCGACACCGACTCCAGCAACTGGCTGTCGTAATCCTGCGCTGCCACGGCTACGGGACCCCGATCACTTCTCTCTCAGCTCCGCCCTGTCGGCCTCAGCCGATCTGGTCGACCGCCGCGCGGGCCTTGGCCAGCGTGGACTGGGCGGTGCCGTCGTTCTGTTCGAGCGTGGTGCGCACCAGGCGGATGATCTCGCGGACCTCGCCCGCGGCCTTCTTCCAGCGCTCTTCCTTGCCGTGGTAGTCGTCCGAGACGCCGTCGGCCTGGAACTCGGTCATCGCGGCCTTGACGGCGGCGTCACGGTCGCCGAGCACCCGCTCCAGCTGCCCCACGATCGTGCCGAGCGCGGTCTGCACCTCGCCCGAGGCGCCGGTGTCGTACGAACGGCGGTCCTGGTTCTGAGCCATGGAGACTTCCCCCTCGTTCCTGCTTATCGGGCGCCGAAGCGGGCCGCGTCGAAGTTGGCCAGGCCCATGTTCTGGTTGGCGTTGTCCTGGGACTCCACGTCACCGGTGCCGAACGCGTTGTCCATGCCCGACTGACCGCCGAGGATCGCGGCGAGCGAGCCGTTCAGATCGGCGGTGATCTCGTCCGCGCGGCCCTTGAACGAGTCGAACGCCAGCTTGCCCGCGCCGTTGAACTTGCCCTCCAGCGGTTCCGCCGCGCTGATCAGCAGCTGGATCAGTGTCCCCAGGTCGTCACTCGATCCGACCGTGCTCTTCCCGAGCTCCGCCAGGGTCGTCGACCCCATGTCGAACTTCACGTCGTGTCCACCCCCGTGTGTCCGGTTCACCTGCGTCCCGACCATGCTCTCCCACAACGCGTTGCACCCGCAACGCACTTGCTCGCGAAGTGACATGATCGGGACACAACCCGGACAAAAATTTCTCCGCCGGACCGTGCAACCCTTCCCACGGTCCGCGGGTCGTACTTGGCATCAGGACTTCTCGGAGGGGGATCTGGGGGGATCGCGGGGGTTCTGATACGGAGGGGAAAGCCGAGGGGCCCGGTCCACTGGACCGGGCCCCTCGAAACGTTCCGGGCGCCCCTCGAAAGACCGCCCGCCGGCCAGGGAACACCCGCCGGAACACCGCCCGCCGACCTGAGAACACCCACCGGGAGACCGCCCGCCGGCAGAACACCCGCTGGAAGAACGTCCGCTAGAAGAACACCCCGCACCGCAGCAGCACATTCGCGTACGGCCGTGCCTCCCCGGTCCGGACGATCAGCCGTGCGCCCGCCGACAGTTCCTTGAGCTTCTCGTGGGAGACCAGTTCGAGGTCGGGGAAGCGGTCCTCCAGCAGCAGCGTGGCCTCCGGGTTCGCGCCCCGGACCTCGCGCGCGGCGGTCGCGCCCTCGACCACGATCTCGTCGAGCAGCCCGTCCAGCACCTCCGCGAAGGACGGCACCCCCGCCCGGAACGCCAGGTCGACCACGCGCGGCCCCTCCGGCACCGGCATCCCGGCGTCGCACACCAGCACCCCGTGCCCGTGCCCCAACTCGGCGATGGCGCCCGCCAGATGACGGTTGAGTATCCCTGTCCGCTTCACAGCGCCGCGACCTCCTCGGCGGTCGGGAACGACACCTGCGCCCCGGCCCTCGTGACGGCGGCGGCCCCGACCCGGGCCGCGTACGCGGCGGCCTCGGCCGGTGCCGAGCCCGCGCCCAGCTTCCACGCCAGCGCGGCGGTGAACGCGTCCCCGGCCCCGGTGGTGTCGACGGCGTCCACCTTCACGGCCGCCACCCGCACACTGCCCTCGGCGTCCGCGACCAGCGCGCCCTCCGCGCCCAGCGTGACGACCACCGAACGCGGCCCGAGCGCCAGCAGCGCCCGCGCCCAGTCCTCCGGTGACCCCGCCAGCTCACCCCCGACGATGACCTGCGCCTCGTGCTCGTTGACGATCAGCGGATCACAGGCCGCCAGCACCTCGGCGGGCAACTCCCGGGGCGGCGACGGGTTCAGCACGAAACGCGTGCCCTCCGGCAGCCGCCGTACGACCTCCACCACCGTCTCCAACGGGATCTCCAGCTGCGCCGAGACCACCCGGGACGCCCGCAGCAGACCCTCCGCCGCCCGCACGTCCTCCGGGGTCAACTTCCCGTTGGCGCCAGGCGACACGACGATGCTGTTGTCGCCCGACGGGTCCACCGTGATCAGCGCGACCCCGGTGGGCGCCCCGCCGACCAGCACCCCCGCCGTGTCGACCCCGGCCGCGCGCTGCGAGTCGAGGAGCAGCCGCCCGTTGCCGTCGTCCCCGACCCGTGCCAGCAGTGCCGTACGCGCCCCCAGCCGGGCCGCCGCCACGGCCTGGTTGGCGCCCTTGCCGCCCGGATGGACGGCCAGGTCGGAACCGAGCACCGTCTCGCCGGCCCCCGGCCGCCGCTCGACACCGATCACCAGGTCGGCGTTGGCCGATCCCACGACCAGGAGGTCGTAGTCGTACATGATCCATCTCCCTGTGCAGGTGGACTGGAGCCGCCCGACGGCCGGTCGCGCCGCCGGACGGAGGGACCGACGCACCCGGACGTGCCCGAGTGCCCGGAACGCCCGAAGCGGCCGGACGGGTCTTGGCGCTCCCGTCCGGCCACCGCATCGTGTCAGCCGCTGAACTCGGCCACGTTCGCGGACGTGACCACCTTCACCGGCACCATCACCGACTTCTCGACCTTGTCGCCCTCGGCCGCCTTGACGGCGTTGCGCACCGCGATCCTGCCGAGTTCGGCGGGCTGCTGTGCGACCGACGCGTACAGCGTGCCCGCCTCGACGGCCTTGAGCCCGTCCGCCGTACCGTCGAAACCGATGACCTGGACGGACTTTCCGGCCTTGGAGCCGAGCGCCTTGATCGCGCCGAGCGCCATCTCGTCGTTCTCGGCGAAGACGCCGTCGACGCCGGAGTTGGCCTGGAGGAGGTTCGTCATCACGTCGAGGCCCTTGGTGCGGTCCCAGTCGGCGGGCTGCTTGGCCAGCACCTTGATGCCCGGGTAGGCCTTCAGACCCTCGGCGAAGCCGGCGCCGCGCTCCCGGCTGGCGGAGGTGCCCGCCTGGCCCTGGAGGATGACGATCTCGCCCTTGCCGCCCAGCTTCTCGGCGAGCGACTTGGCGGCCAGCCTGCCACCGCTGACGTTGTCGGAGGCGACGAGCGCGGCCGTGTTCGCGCCGTTGACCGCGCGGTCGACGGCCACCAGCGGGATGTCCGCCTTGTTGACGGCCTTCGCCGCCGGGGTCACCGCGTCGGAGTCCACCGGGTTGACGATGATCGTGCCGAGGCCCTCGCTGGTGAAGTTCTGCAGCTGGTTGGCCTGCTGCGAGGCGTCGTTCTGCGCGTCGGTGACGGACAGGTCCACGCCCAGCTTCTTCGCCTCGTCCTGCGCGCCGGCCCGGATCTGCACGAAGAACGGGTTGTTGAGCGTCGACAGCGACAGCCCGATCTTCTCGCTCTTCGCCGCCGACGACCCGCTGTGCAGGAAGGAGGTCGCGCCCACGATCGCCGCCGCGACCACCGCGGCCAGCACATACGTCAGCGCCTGCTTCTTCCGGTCCCCGGAGCCACCGGCCCCCGCCGGGACCGGAGTCGCCCCCGCCTTGCGCCGCACGGTGTCCAGCAGCACGGCCAGCGCGATCACGACACCGATGACGACCTGCTGCCAGAAGGCCGACACGGACAGGAGGTTGAGGCCGTTCCTGAGCACCGCCAGGATCAGCGCGCCGATCAGCGTCCCCGACGCCTTGCCCGTACCACCGGCCAGCGAGGCACCACCGATGACGACCGCCGCGATCGCGTCCAGCTCGTAGCCCTGCGCGGCCTGCGGCTGCGCGGAGGAGAGCCGGGAGGCCAGCACGATGCCCGCGGCGGCGGCGAACAGCCCGGACAGCGCGTAGATCGCCAGCTTCTGCCGCTTCACCCGCAGCCCGGAGAGCCGGGCCGCCTCCTCGTTGCCACCGATCGCGTACATGGCACGCCCGATGTATGTACGCCCGAGGATCACGGCCGTCACACCGCCCAGCACCAGCATCACCAGGACCGGCACCGGCAGCCAGCCGCCCAGGTTGTCACCCAGGTGCGACACCGACTCCGGGAACGCGATCGGGCTGCCCTGCGAGATCACCAGCGACAGACCGCGCCCCACCGACAGCATGGCGAGCGTCGCGATGAACGGCGGCAGCTTCCCGTACGAGATGAGGAAGCCGTTGACGAGGCCGCACGCGATACCGGTGGCGATCGCGAGGATCACGGCTATCCAGACCGGTACGCCCTCCGAAGTGGCGCTCCAGGCCAGGACGGTGGCCGACAGCGCCGCCACCGAGCCCACCGACAGGTCGATGCCCGCCGAGACGATCACGAAGGTCACACCGAACGCGAGGATCGCGGTCACGGCGGCCTGGACGCCGATGTTGAGCAGGTTGTCGGCCGTCAGGAAGTCGCCGGACAGCACCGACATCGCGACGACGAGGACGATGAGCGCGGTCAGCGCGCCGTTGTCGAGCAGGAGCCGGCGAAGCCCGGAGGGCCCCGATGCGCCCAGGGCGCCACTCGCGCCCGTCGAACTCTTGAGCGTGTCAGTGGCCACCGGGGGCCTCCGTTCCGTTCGCAGGGGTGGTGTGGGGGTGGGAGACGGCGAGCGCCATCACGGCGTCCTGGGTGGCCTCGGCGGCGGCGAGTTCGCCCGCGATCCGCCCCTGGGCCATGACCAGCACCCGGTCGCTCATACCGAGCACCTCGGGCAGGTCACTGGAGATCATCAGTACGGCGGCACCGGCGGCCGTCAGCTCGTTGATCAGCTCGTAGATCTCGACCTTGGCGCCGACGTCGATCCCGCGCGTCGGCTCGTCGAGGATCAGCACCTTGGTGTTCGCCAGCAGCCACTTGCCGATGACGACCTTCTGCTGGTTGCCGCCGGAGAGGGTACGGACGTGCTGGTGCAGCCCGGCCATCCGGACCCCGAGCCGCTCGGCGACCCGGGCGGCGCTCTCCCGCTGCCCCTTGAGGTCGACGAACCCGCCCCTGGTCGCGCCCCGCAGGGTGACCAGCCCGAGGTTCTCCTCGACGGACGCGTCCAGCAGCAGCCCCTGACCCTTGCGGTCCTCGGGCACGAGCCCGATCCCGGCGGTCATGGCGGCGTTGACGTCGTCCTTGGGAACGGCGGAACCCCCGACCCGCACGGCCCCCTTGTCGTACGGATCGGCCCCGAACACGGCCCGCACGACCTCGGTACGTCCGGCCCCCACGAGCCCGGCGATGCCGACGACCTCACCGGCCCGCACCGCGAAGCTCACGTCATGGAACACCCCGTCGCGGGTGAGCCCTTCGACGACGAGCAACGCGTCGCCGGCGCCCGCGTCCCCCTGTTCCCTCGGGTACTGCTGCTCGATGGACCGCCCGACCATGAGCCGTACGAGCTCGTCCTCGGGCGTGGAGGCGGGCACCTGCCCGACACTCTTCCCGTCCCGGATGACGGTCACCCGGTCCCCGAGGGCGGCGATCTCCTCCAGATGATGGGTGATGAAGACGACACCCACCCCGTCCTCACGCAGCCGACGCACGATGGCGAAAAGCTTCTCGACCTCTTCGGTGGTCAGCACGGCGGTCGGCTCGTCCATGATCAGCACACGGGCGTCGAGACTCAGCGCCTTGGCGATCTCGACCATCTGGAGCCGGGCGATACCGAGTTCACGCACGAGCGCGCGTGGTGAGACCCGGACCCCCACCCGCTCCAGCAGCTCGGCGGCCTCGGCCTCCATCCGCTTCCGGTCGATCATCCCGAAGCGACGCGGCTGCCGCCCCAGAAAGATGTTCTCGGCGACCGTCAGATCGGGCACCAGGTTGAACTCCTGGTAGATGGTGGCGATCCCCAGCCGCTCGGAGTCCTGCGCACCATGGATGCGCACCTCCTCACCGCCGACCAGGATCCGCCCCGCGTCGGGGGTGTAGGCGCCGGAGAGCATCTTGATCAGCGTGCTCTTGCCCGCGCCGTTCTCACCGAGCAGTACGTGCACCTCGCCCCGGCGCAGATCGAAGTCGACGCCGTCCAGCGCGACCACACCGGGAAAGGTTTTCCGTATGCCTTCGATGCGCAGCAACTCGTCCGGGTCGCTCACGACGTGCTCCTGTTCGTTACGGGGGACTCGACGGGGGAGTCGAGGGGAGAGCCGATGGGGGAGTCCATGGGGGAGTCGGCAGAGGCCCGGGCGGAGGACTCGCCGCAGGAGAGGCGTGCGACGAGACGGGCCGGGAGGGTGACGGACTGCGGGGGCCGCCCCTCGATCCGGTCGACCAGCGCGCGTACGGCGGCCCGCCCCAGCTCGCCCGTCGGCTGGGCGACGGCCGTGATCGGCGGATCGGTGTGCACGAACCACGGGATGTCGTCGAAGGCGGCCAGCCCGACATCCTCCGGAACCCGCATCCCCCGCGCACGGATGGCGTCCAGCGCGCCGAGCGCCATCAGGTTGTCGGCGGCGAAGACGACCTCGGGCGGCTCGGCCAGATCGAGGAACCCCTCGGTCACGCGCCGCCCGCTCTCGGCCTGGAAGTCGCCCTGCCCCGTGTAGTCGTCGGGCAGTGGCAGCCCGTGCTCGGCGAGCGCCTCCCGAAAGGCCTCGACACGCTCCCGACCGGTCGTGGTGGCGGCGGGCCCGGCGATGATCGCGAGCCTCCGATGCCCGAGCCCGTACAGATGGGCGACGAGATCCCGCACGGCACCGCGCCCGTCCGAGCGCACGACGGGCACATCCACCCCGGGGATCCACCGGTCCACGAACACCATCGGCGTGCCCGCCCGCACGGCGTCCAGCATCAGCGGCGAACCGCCGTCGGTCGGCGACACGAGCAGCCCGTCGATCCGCCGGTCGAGCAGATTCCGTACGTGGTGATCCTGCAACTCGGGCCGCTCATCGGCGTTCCCGATGATCACGCTGTACCCGAGCACCCGCGCCGCCTCCTCCACGGACCGCGCCAGCTCCGTGAAGTAAGGGTTCATCACATCGCTGATCACCAGCCCGAGGGTGTGGGTCTGGTCGGTGCGCAGGGAGCGGGCGACGGCGTTCGGGCGGTAGCCCAGCGCCTCGACGGCGGCCAGCACCCGCGTGCGCGCGTCCGCGCTGACCGACGGATGGTCGTTCAGCACCCGCGACACCGTGGCGACGGACACCCCCGCCTCGGCCGCGACATCCTTGATGCCGGCCATCGCCGCTCCACCTCCTCGTGGAATCGATTACAACGATGCGTTCACGGAGGATTGGAATCGATTACATGTGGCTGAGGCAAGGGGGTGACAGTGGCCGAAATCCAATCGTGACCGAGGGTGGGAGGGGGTTGGGGGAGGGCGGGAGGAGGTGGGAGGGGTGCGAGGGGCCGCGGACGCCCAGGCCGACCCGCTGCGCGGCCACCGGCTCCAGGCACCGGTGGTGAACGGATGAGGCCGACCGGGGGTGACACCTTCGCGCCAACGCCAACGCTGGCGGCGGTGCGGCGGTCGCGGCGGCTCGGGATCGGCGCCCCGGGCCTCGACCCACACCGTGCCCGCCGCCGACATCACCCACTGGCTGACGGCGCCTCCGACAGCCGAAACGGCCCTACGAGTCCGCCAGCCACGCCAGCATGCGGCCCCGGGACCAGCAGCGGCCAATGGCCTCGGCCCGCAGGGCGGCCCCGTCGAACACCGCCAGCCCGATGATGCTGTGGCCGGAGGCGCGGCGATCGCCGAGCGTGGGGATCGCCGGTGCGACTCCGACCCCCTCCGCCGACACCCACGCCACCGCCCGCCCGGCCGCCGCTTCGTCGAGGCGGTGCAGGAAGCGCAGGCGGCTCTCCAACGGAAGGCGCGACAACGCCCACGTCGTGGTGACGACCGGCAGAGTGTCGGCGGGGATTTGGTCGAAGGCGTCGGGCAGGAGGTCGACGGCGTCACCCCGGAGCAACAGCGGAGGTGCCGTCGCCACCAACGCGATCTCGGCTTCGAGCGCCGCGACCCGCTCAGGCCGACCCGGCTGACCTGGCCGCTCCGACCGACCCGGCAGTTCCGACTGCCCCGACTGCCCCGACTGCCCCGACCGATCCGGCCACAGACAGGCGCGAAGCCATCGGGCCTCGTCCGGGTCGGTCACGTCGACCGGATCCGGGTCGATGCCGACCCGGGCGACGACCTCGGGTATCGCCCGCGCCGGGACGGGCCGGTCTCCCACGACCGAACACGACACCCGGACGGGAGACGACGGGTCGCCCAGCGAAAGCCCGTCGCCGTACGTGATGCCGACACGGTCGACATGGAGATTGAGCCCGGCCGAACAGCCCACGTCGATCAGCCCGACCGAGTGCGCGCCCACCCGGCGCGCGGCCTCGGCGATGGCCGGGTACAGCACGGCGCAGCGCCCGTTCCCGTTCTCGCTCCCGTTGGTCGGCGTCCGCCGACGCGCGGCGATGGCCACGACCGAGTCGGTCATCCGCAGCAGCGTGTCGATCGCCGCGTCGGCGGCGGCGTCGCCGTCCGCGGACGCATAGGCCGCGGCCAGCGCCGGGGCGCGTCCGGCGAGGGCGAGATCGTGCAGCGCGGCCAGGATCAGCGTGGGATGCCGTTTGCGCGCCGGCGCCGCCTCGATGGCGCGCAGCGCCTCGTCGGACTCGCTGAGGGCGACGGCGACGCGCTCGTACAGCGACGATGTCCCGGCGGCGTCGACCTCACCGAACCGCCGATACACCTCAGCGAGTGTGCGGGCCTTCCCCACGGTCGCGGCGCCTCCTGCGGTAGCCCTGAGATCCCGACGACCCTATCCGCGGGTCACACGACTCCACCATCGTGAGCGGGGAGATCGCGACCGCATGACTTCACCTGGGCGAGAGGGTGGGTCAAGAGGACCCTAAGCCGCCGCCAACTCGCACCACACGTACTTGCCCCGCTCACCGAACCGGGCCGACGGCATCCACCCCCAGTACGTCGCGGAGGCCACGACGATCCCCAGCCCTCGCCCTTCCTCCTGCTCCCCCACCCGCCCCAACGGCACCGGCGGCTCCGGCGGTTCGGGATCGGCGTCCCACGCCCCGATCCACACCATGCCCTCCACCGACCGCCGCACCCGAAGAGCGGCGGGCCCCTTCGTATGCCGTACGGCGTTGGAAATCAGCTCGGCGGCAAGCAGCTCGGCGACGTCCACGAGTCCGATGAGGCCGTGCATGGTGAGGATCAGCCGCAGGGTGCGACGGCAGATGGGCACCGCTCTGGGGTCGTTGGGGATCTGGAGGGTGTAGTCCCAGGTTTCGGGCATGGGGCATCAACTCCGTTGGTTGAGGGGGGATTTGGGGCACGGTGGCATTGCCGCAGCCGTCATGGCGCGACGGGGCGGTGCGCTTCCGTAGCGTGTCCGTTGCGTCACTGACGGTATGGGTAACCTGTAACCCGAATCAAGCCGGTCGCGGGATCCGGCCCCGAAAGAGGAGAACAGCGCATGGTCCAGAGGCGTGAACCGACTGCCCGTCAGGTACGCCTGGGCATCGAACTCCGCAGGCTCCGCGAGGCCGCCGGCCTGACAGCCGTCCAGTCGGCGGCGCTCCTCGGGGCGAACAGGGTCCAGATGAGCCACATGGAGCTGGGGCTCATCGGGGTCAGCGAAGAGCGGCTGCGTCGACTCGCGTCCCACTACGCCTGCACCGACACGGAGTTCATCGACGCGCTGGTCGCCATGGCCGCGGACCGGACGCGGGGTTGGTGGGAGGAGTACCGGGGCCTGTTGCCCACGTCGTTCCTGGATCTCGCCGAGTTGGAACACCATGCCGAGTTCCTGAGGGAAGTGGCGATCCTGTACGTCCCGGGCATGCTCCAGACGGAGGGCTACGCCCGCGCGGTGTTCTCCTCCAGGGTGCCGGAACTCACGGACGAGGAACGTGAGTTGCGCGTCCGCCATCGCATGGGACGCCAGCGGATCGTGACCTCGTACGACTTGGTGATCCACGAGGCGGCCTTGCGCATCAGGGTCGCCGACCGCGCCGCCTCCCGGGCTCAACTCGCCAAGCTTCTCGACCGCTCCGAAGCGGACCACATCACTGTGCGCGTCATCCCCTTCGACCTTGACGGCTTCGCCCGAGCCGCCAGCACCATGACGTACGCGGGCGGCTCCGTGCCCAAACTCGACACGGTGGTTCGAGACGTGCCCACCGGTTCGGCGTTCATCGACTCCGAAGCGCAGCTCAACGCCTTTCGAACGCGCTTCCGTAAGGTGGAAGCCGTATCGCTCGACCCCGAACGGTCGCGCGACTTCATCAACCGGCTGGCGAAGGAGTTGTGAGGCGCCTCATGCACACCTGGCGGAAGTCGTCCCACTCGGGCCCGGACGACGGCAACAACTGTGTCGAGATATCCACCACCCCCACCCACATAGCCGTCCGGGACTCCAAGACCCCGACCCGCGCCACCCTCACCTTCCCCACCCCCTCCTTCACCGCCTTCATCGGCGCCCTCAAGAGGTCGAGAAGGAACGCGTAGGCCTCTCCGGGCAGGGGCGGCGCCGCAGCCTGCTCGGGGGCGCGCCCGGGAGGCGGCGAAGGGCGCCGTCTCTACGATGGGCCGATGGCATCGATCAAGCAGTTCCAGGTCACCTTCGACTGCGCGGAACCCGAGCGCCTCGCTCGCTTCTGGTGCGAGGTACTGGGGTACGTCGTGCCGCCACCACCGAAGGGGTTCGCCACTTGGGACGATTACCAGCGCTCGCTGCCGGCCGAGGAGCGGGACGCGTGGTTCGCCTGCGTTGATCCCTCAGGCGTGGGCCCGCGGCTGTACTTCCAGCGCGTACCCGAAGGGAAGGCCGCCAAGAACCGGCTGCATCTCGACGTGCGGGTCGGCACCGGACTCGTGGGTGAGGAGCGCCTCGCCGCACTTGAGGCCGAGTGCGCACGACTGGTCCCGCTCGGCGCGGTACACGTACGAACCCTGTACGACGGCCAGGACGCGTGCATCCCGATGCGGGACATCGAGGGCAACGAGTTCTGTATCGACTGAGTACTGAGCCATCGACGACGAGACGACCGGCCGAGCGTGATCCGGACAACCACCGGTCACCCCGCTGCCGACCACACCGCGAGCCCCCGACGCGATGGGCCGCCGGCCGAAGCCGACGGCCCATCGCGACGTTACGGCCCATCACGAAGTGCACCGGCCGGAGCCACCCGCAGGGGACCGGGACCGGAGACTGGAGATCGGAGACCGGCTCAGGACTCGCAGCCGATCTCCTGGTCCCCGGAGTCCGACGTGCAGTTGTCCCTGCCGTCCCCTCCCTGCGCGGAGTCGCCCGGAGCCTGGTCGACGTTGTCCAGGATGTCGTCGCCCACGCCGCCGCTCAGCGTGTCCCTGCCCGGTCCCCCGGCGAGAACGTCGTCGCCGCTGCCGCTCAGCAGGGTGTCCTGGCCTTCGCCGCCCGCGATGGACTGACGGTTGGTGGCGTCCTGGGCGAACACCGTGTCGTTGCCCGCCCCTGCGTCGATCGAGGCACGCAGCCCGGTCCGCTGCGCGATGGTGTCCTGCTGGTCACCGGCGGCGACGATGATCGTCCGGTTGCCGGCCGGGCAGGAGACGGAACCGTCACCGTTGAGCGTGCACCCCACGCCCGCCGAGGTGGACGCCCCGCTGTCGATGACGGTGACGGTGCTGCCAGTCGGGTTGATGAAGATCCTGTTCCGCTCCCCGGCCGCCGCGTTGACGAAGATGAACGCCGAGTTGGCCTGCACCACCGTCGCGCCTGCCTGCGCCGCCCCCGTCGCGGCGGACGCCGTGCCGGTGGGTACGAGCAGCGCCGCCCCCGCCGCCGCCGTCACTGCCGCCTGTAATCCCCTGCGGGTTGACATAGCCATGCTGCTCCTGTCGTCGAACACGCTCATGCCGAACTCGTGCCGACCGCTGGTCGAAGCGGCGGCGCACGGCTTCAGCGTCCACGCCGGCCCGTGCGGAGACATGGGGGGACAGCCCCCAATTACCGCTACCGCGTCACTCGCGGCGCACGGCGGGCCGTACAGGGCTCACCGATCCCCTGGTACGCCAACGAGGACAACGGCTACACGGTCGCGCGCGTGGACACCGGCCGGGGCGGCGGCGATCTCCTCACCGTCGTGGGCGGGTTGCTGGGTGCCCAGGTCGGCGAATCCCTCCGTATGGAGGGCCGTTGGGGCTCGCACCCGCAGTACGGCAAGCAGTTCACCGTGGAGAACTACA
>NZ_JBEOYO010000049.1:0-68827 GCF_040297125.1 Streptomyces sp. NPDC001868
CCGCGGCCAACTCCCCACCCAGCACACCCGGTCAACGACACACCCGACCAAACAGACACGCCACCGACGAACGAACCTGACCAAGCACTACTAGGCGCCCGTCAGGGATTCCCCGGCGCCGAATTCTTCGTGTCGGACGGCGCTCCACCGCCCTCGTCCCCGGATGTCGCCGCCCACGCCCCCACCCCCACCGCCGCGATCAACGCCACCGCCGCCGCCCCCAGGGTGATCCGTCGGCGGCGAACCGCGCTGCCCCGGTTCCGCGCGGACCCCGGCCGAGGCGCCCCCGCCGCACGGGGCACCCGCGCGGTCCCCCGCGCGCCCCCCGCCAGCTCGTCCGGCCCCGGCACCCGCATCGACGTGTGCGTGTCCCGGTTGGAGTCCGGCTTGGCCCCCGGCACCAACGGCACCGCCCCCCGCCGCACCCGCTCCCGCGGCGCCTCCGCCTCGGCCGGCGCCTCCTCGTATCCGTCGCCGGACTCCGTCCCGGGCTCGTCGACGTCCAGCGGCGGCATCCCGGCCAGCAGCGGCAGCTGTTCCCGCAGCCGGGCCGCCAGCTCGGACGCCCGCAGCCGTGAGGCCGGCGCCTTGGCGAGGCACTGCACGAGCAGCTGCCACAGCTCCTCGGGGATGCCGGGCAGCGGGACGACCGTCTCGGTGACATGGCGGCGCAGCACGGCACCGGGGTGCCCACCGCCGAACGGCGTGAACCCGGCCAGCAGTTCGTAGAGCACGGTCGCGAGGGCGTAGATGTCCACGGCCGCGCGGGGCGGCAGACCCTCGACGATCTCGGGGGCGAGATAGTCCGGCGTGCCGATGATCTTCGTGGCGCGGGTGCGGCGCGGAGAGTCGATCAGCTTGGCGACGCCGAAGTCCGTCAGCAGCGCGGGGTGCGCGCCACCCGGGCCCAGCGGTCCCTGCATGTCCAGCAGCACGTTCTCCGGCTTCACGTCCCGGTGGACGACCCCGGCCGCGTGCGCCGCCGCCAGGGCGTCGGCGATGTCGGCCACTATGGCGACCGCCGCCTCGGGGGCCATGCGCCGCTCCCGGTCGAGGCGGGTGCGCAGGTCGGTGCCCCGAACGAGGTCCATGACGAGGGCGAGGTCGTTGCCGTCGACGACGAGGTCGCGTACGGAGACCACGTTCGGGTGGTCCAGGCCCAGCAGCGCGGTGCGCTCCTGGACGAAGCGGCCGACGAGTTCCTGGTCGGACGAGAGGTCCTCGCGCAGCAGCTTGATGGCGACGGGGCCTTCCGGGCCCTCACCCAGCCACACCGTGCCGGCGCTGCCCCGCCCCAGAATCTGGTTCGCGGTGTACCGGCTTCCGATCTTCCGTCCCAAGACTGCTCCTACAGGCCGCGTGTTGGCGACAAAGCTACGCGCCCCACGACCCAACGTTCACCGCCGAGGCGGAAATCACCCCTCAGATGTCGACAAGTCCCCAACGCAGGGCTCCGCCGGGGTGTGGAGTACGCGGATGGGGGTGGGGGTGCCTGTGTGTCGGCGGGTGCGGGTCCGGTGGGGGCTGGTCGCGCAGTTCCTCGCGCCCCTAAGAGCAACGGCCCCTGCGGGCCGTTGAAGAAGCACGGGGCGCAGCCCCTGCTTTTTCAGGGGCGCGGGGGACTGCGCGAGAAGCCCCACCGGAGCCGCACCCGCCAACGCACCCGCACCCCCGAGCTATGAGGCGCCCTACTGGCCGGAGCCGTTATCCAGCTCGCGGACCCACTTGCCCGCCTCGCCGACCCAGTCGGTGACCTGGTCCCACCAGCCCTTGCTGGTGCCGATCCACCCCTGGAGGGGCGTGAACTCCCAGATGAGCCAGCCACCGACGAAAAGCAGGACGATCATGAAGAGGCAGCCCTTGAGGCACCCGAGCCCCGGGATCCGCATCGGATTGGCGCTCCGCTGCCGCGGCTCACGCGGCGGCCTAGGCTCACGCGGCGGCCGAGGCGCCGGCTGCTGCGGCTGCGGCGCCGGCGCATGCCGCTGTGGCTGCCGCCGCTGAGGCTGCTGCGGCGGCGGGGGCGCGGGAGCGTACGGCTGTTGCTGCTGCGGGTGGCCGTACCCGGGCCCGGGGCCGCCCTGGGGCGCCCGCTGCTGCCTGCGCGGCGGCTGCTGCGGAGGCTGCTGCGGGCGGCCCGCCTGCCGCTGGGGGCGGCGCCGCAGCGGGTCGTCGCCGGGGTCGAGGTACTGGACCTGGGTCTGCTCGTTGCGGTCGCGGGCCGCGCGGAGCTGGTTCTGCCAGGGGTGCGGCTGCTCGGGCTGCTGCCCGCCCGGGTCGTGCGGCGGCACCGGCGGCATGACGGATGTCGGGTCGGCGCCGGACGTGTGCGGGAGTACCGCGGTGGGGTCTGCCGCGCCCGCCGGGCCCGAGGTGTGCGGGAGCACGCTGGTCGCGCCGTTCGGGTCGTACGAGCCCGCGCCGTGCGGCAGGACCTGCGTCGCGTCGGCCGAGCCGAACGGCTCCGGGGCGCCCGGCACCTGCGCGGGCGCCGGGTCGGGGGCGAGGATGTGGCCCACGCCCTCGGCGGCGGCGATCTGCATGGAGTTCGCGTGCACGCCGACGCCCTCGGCGACGATCCGGAGCGCGCGGGCGAGGTTGACCGCGCTGGGCCGCTCGTGCGGGTTCTTGCGCAGGCAGCGCTCGATGACCGTCCACAGCGGGTCGGGGACGGTGGAGGGGCGGCGCGGCTCGGCGCTGAGGTGCTGGTGCAGGACTTCGAGCGCCGACTGGCCGTTGAACGGCGGGCGCCCGGTGACCAGTTCGTACATCAGGATGCCGGCGCCGTAGATGTCGACGGCGGAGGTCTGCGGCTGGCCCTCGGCGGACTCGGGGGCGACGTACGCGGGCGTGCCGACGAACTCGCTGGTGCGGGTCAGGCCCGGGGAGTCGGCGAGGCGGGCGATGCCGAAGTCCGTCAGCATCGGGTGCATCTCGCCGCCGCCCTGCTTGAGCAGCACGTTGGCGGGCTTGAGGTCGCGGTGGACGACGCCGTCGGCGTGGCTGGCGGCCAGCGCGTCGGCGATCTGCGCGGTGAGCAGGGACGCGCCGACCGGTGAGAACGGGCCGTTCTCACGGAGGTAGCGGTGCAGGTCGGGGCCCTCGATCAGGTCCATGACCAGCGCAAGGAGATCGCCCTCGACGACGAGGTCCCGCACCCGCACGATGTTCGGGTGGGTGAGCCGCAGCAGCACGGAGCGCTCCCGCAGGAACCGCATCACGATGTCCGCGTCGCTGGCCAGCTCCTCCTTGAGCACCTTGATCGCCACGGTCTCGCCGGGGTGCCCCGGCACGGCCGCCTCGGCTCCCGCGGTCTCCCGCTGGCGGGCGCGCCAGACAGTGCCCGTGGCGCCGCGTCCAATGGGCTCCTCAAGGAGGTACTTGCTCCCTACCGGCCGCACGTCATGCGCTCCCTGCTGCTTGCCTGCCTGGTCACGCCCTGGATCCAGCGGACGTTCCGACCCACTGTAGTGCGGCCGTCCGTGGTACCGGGCTGTCGTCTTCCTGGCTCTTCCTGTCCGCTTGCTGTGGCTTGAGTACGTACGGGTACCCGTGTGCGTTCGATGGAAAGACGCTCCCTGATGGGCGGTTGGTTGCCGCGTAGGGGTGCGAGCGGTTCCGGATGCGGGCGTGAGCGATCCCGAATGCGGACGCGATCCGGACGTGACCGATCTCAAGTGATCAACTAGCGGGCACTGGGCAGGCACTTTTGGGGGCAGAGCCGACCAATCAAGATCACTTGATGGTGGGCGGCGGGCGTGTTGTCAGTGGCAGGTGCGAGGATGCCTCCAGTACTGGCCGACGTGCCCGTGAGTGGTGGGGGAAGTCTGCGGTGGGGACCGCGCAGTCTCGTCCTCGTCGTCGCGGGTGCCCGCGCGGAAGGGACCGCTGACGGCGATGCAGATCCGGCTGACCGTCGTAGACCCGCTGGGACCGCCCTCGGAGCCGCGAGGACGTGCCACGGCCTGCGACGTGCTGGTCACGGCGCCCGCCGGGACGGCCCTCGCCGCCGTGGCCTCGGGCCTCGCCTCCGCCGTCGGCGAGGGCGGCGCGGAGCGGCTGGAGCGCAGCCGGGAGGTCGGCGGCGGACAGGTCGTGCTGTACGCCGGTGCCGAGCGCCTCGACGCCCAGCGCTGCACCCTGGGCGAGCCGCCCCTGATCGACGGCGCCGTGCTCTCCCTGGGCGCCCCCTCCGAGTCGGGCCCCGAGGTCGACGAGGCCGCCGCGCAGCTGCACGTCGTGGCCGGCCCCGACGCCGGCGGTGTCCATCTGCTGCACGGCGGCAAGATCCACATCGGCCGCTCCGCCGACGCCGACGTCCCTCTCGACGACCCGGACGTCTCCCGTCTCCACTGCGCGGTCACCCTCGCCGCCGACGGCCGCGTCTCGGTCGTCGACCTCGGCTCCACCAACGGCACCACCCTCGACGGCACCCGCGTAGGCGACCGCCCGGTCCGCCTCGCCCCGGGCGCCCTCCTCCGCATCGGCGAGTCCGCCCTCCGCCTGGCCTCGTCCTCCGGGGCACGCGGCATAGGGACGACGCCCGACGGGGAGGGCCATGTCCGGGTGACGGTCGGGACGGGAGCGCCAGGAGGCGGTACCGGCTTTGGCTCGACGGGTGGGGGGTCGGCTTCCCGTACGGGAGTTGGGGCTGGGAGCGGGTCGGGGTCTGAGGCCGGGTCCGGGTCCAGTTCCGGGTCCGGTTCTCGGTCTGCGTCCGGGCCCGGGTCCGGGTCCGGCGAGGTGTCTCGTCAGGGTGCGGGCGGGTCCGGGGCCGAGGATCCCGGGCGGGGTCGTGCCGAGCGGCGGACCGTGCCGGGGCAGGGCGGGGTGCCTGGGATCGAGCGGTCGGCGAGCGGTACGGGGTCTGCCACGGCCGGTACGGGGCGGGGGGCCGCGTCCGGTGCCGGTGTCGGCCAGGGGGCTGTGCACGAGTCCGGGACGGGGGCAGGGTCACGGTCAGGGTCAGGGTCGGGTGAGGGTTGGGCGGAAACCCATGACCGCGCACGGTCAGAAGCTCATGGCCGCGTAGGCGATGGCCCGGGAGGCGCTGGCCGCGAAGCCGGGGGTTCCCGCAGGCCCGGGGATTCCCGGAGCACCGGTGACGCGCGCGCCGCCGGTGACGCTTACAGCTCCGGTGACGCGCCCGGGTCCGGTGATTCCCACGGGACCGGTGAGCCCAGAGGGACCGGTTTCGGTTCCGGTGGGCCGAACCGCGCCGGTGAATCCGGTGGGGCCGACGGCTCCCGTGGTTCCGGCGGGGCCCGAGGCGCCGGAGACTCCGGTGGCTCCCGAGGCCCCGGCGACCCCCTCGGGGCAGGGGATTCCGGGGACGTCGGCGGGCCCGGTGAGTCCGGCACCCGTAAGGGCACTCCCCTCCGGGGGACGGACGTGCCGCGTGGGGTGCGTAAGCGGGGTGGGTTCGGGGCCTGGGCCCGGCGGCTGACCGGGGGGCGGGGGCAGGCGGGGGCCGAGTACGACCCGTACGAGTACGACGCGGAGTACGACGAGGACGAGCGCGGGGCGATCGCCTCGGTGCTCCCGGCCGGTGGGGAGCGGGTGCCGGAGACCTGGCCGGACCCCGCCGCGCTGCTGCTCACCGCGCTCGGGCCGGGCGCCCGGCTGTGGGAGCGGGGGCCGGGGCACCCCGAGGCGCTGACGGTGCGGCTGGGGACGACGGACCGGGCGGCGCCGGACGGATCGGGGCTGTTGCCGGCGGTGCCGGTGACCACCGGGCTGCGTGAGGTCGGCGCGCTGGGGCTGGCCGGGCCGCGCCCCCGGCTGATGGGGCTGACCCGCGCGGTCGTGGCCCAGCTCGCCGCGCTGCACTCCCCCGACGCCCTGGAACTGGTCCTGATCAGCGCGGACCGCTCCCGCTCCGCCGAGGAGCGCACCACGGAATGGTCCTGGCTCGGCTGGCTCCCCCACCTCCGCCCCTCCCACGGCCAGGACTGCCGTCTCCTCCTTGCCTACGACCGCGAGCAGACGACGGCCCGTCTGGACGAGCTGCTGCGCCGTGTGGAGGACCACGCGGCGGACACGGCGGGACACGCGCCCGGGAGCACGGCGGGCGCCGGGGCCACGGGCGTGGCCGGGCGCCGGCCGGACGACGCGACGGGCCACGGGGTCGGGGCGGCCTCGGGCCGCACGGCCGGGCGTGCACCGGACGCCGGAACCGGGGTCGGCAGCGAGGCCGAGGGCGGCTCCGGGCGGCGGGCCGCGCGGCGGCCGTCGTGGGCCCGGGAGGACGGACCGGCGGGCGGTGGCTTCGCGGGGCCGTACACGGTGGTGATCGTGGACGGGGACCCCGGGGGCGCCGATGTGCGGGAGGCCGTGGTGCGGCTGGCGCAGGAGGGGCCCCTCGCCGGGATCCATGTCGTGTGCCTCGCCGAGACGGAGTCCGCGTCACCCGCCTCACCGGTGACGGAGACGTACACGGCGGCCTGCGAGGTCTCGCCCGCCTTCCGCGCGTGCGGGGCCGTCGCCCTGCTCAGCGGTGACGTCGCCACGGCGCTACGACTGCTGCGGGTCGCCTCCACCGGGTACGGCGCGGGGAACGGTCCAGGCTCAAGCGCCGGCTCAGGTTCGTCGGGTTCGGCCGACCACGGCCGTACGGGGACCGGGCGCTCCACGGCCGCCGCCTCCGCCGACCGCGCGCGCGGTGCCGATCACACACGCGGTACGGACGCCGACGCCCCGTCGAGCCGCCCCCGCTCCGACCACTCCGGCCGGCCCGAGCACTCCGGTCGGTCCGATCGTGCCCACGGCTCCGCGCAGGCGGACCCCGCCTCGGTGAGCCGTACGCACACCAATATCGACCTCGCGAGGAGCGCGCTCGCCGGTGCCGGTGAGCGGTCGCGTCCCGGCGGCGCCCAGGACCTCGTCCCGCTGGACCCGGACGAGGCGCCCGGGCTGTTGAACCACGGCACGGTCGCCACGCTGGACGCGGTGTCGGTGGCGTGGGCGGAGCGGTTCGCGCGGGCGCTGGCACCGTTGCGGACGGACGGGGCGGCCGGGGACCGGCAGGCTCGGGTGTCGGCGCCGTTGCCGCAGTCGGCGCGGCTGCTGGACGAGCTGGGGCTGGCGCGGGCCACCCCGGCGTCGCTGATGGCGCGGTGGGCGGACGCGTCCGACGACACGACGGCGCTCGGCGGGCGGGCCTGGGCCGTGCTCGGCGCCGGGCCGCGCGGACCGGTCTCCGTGGACCTCGTCGCCGAGGGACCCCATCTGCTGATCGAGGGGCCCGTCGGCAGCGGTCGTACGGAGCTGCTGCGGTCCGTGGCCGCGTCGCTCGCCGCCGCCGAGCGGCCCGACCGGCTGGGCATCGCCCTCGTGGACGGACGGGACGGCGGTGCGGGTGGTACCGGCGGCGCCTCCGGTGCCGGTGGCGGGCGGGCCGGGGACGGGCTGGGGGTCTGTACCGACCTGCCCCATGTGGGGACGCATCTCACGGCCAACGACCCCGTCCGGATGCGGGAGTTCGCACAGTCCCTGATCGCCGAGCTGAAGCGCCGGTTCGAGTTGCTCGGCGGGCTCGGGTTCGTGGAGTGGCACACGCGGCGTGCGGTCTCGGGCCGTATCGTCCCGCAGCGTTCGGCGAAGTCCGGGGCCTCGGGGGCGGGCACCGCCGGGCCGGGGTCCCCGCAGCCGGGGTCGGGCGGGGCCGCCGACCTCGACTCGTCCTCCAGCTCCACGCTTCGGCTCCGGCCGGCGGCGAGCCGGAGGAGCACCGAACAGGACGGCAGGGGCGCGGCGGGCAAGGACCCCGCGTCGGAGCTTCCCCGGCTCATCGTCATCGTCGACGACCTCGACGCCCTGTTGTCACCGCCCCTGGGTTCCACGGGGCGGCCGGCCGCGGGGTCCGTCGTACGGGCGCTGGAGGCGGTGGCCCGGGAGGGCGAGCGGCTCGGGGTGCATCTCGTCGCCACGACCGGTGGGGGCGGGCGTGCGGGCGAGGGTGAGCTGGGGCGGGCGGCCGGTGGGCGGGTCGTGCTGAGCGCGCCGGTGCCGGGGCCGGACGAACCCGCGCCCGGGCGGGGAGAGTTGCTGGGCGAGGGGGGCCGCACGACCGCCTTCCAGTCGGGCCGGGTCACGGGCCGCATCCCCCGCACCGCGACCCTCCGGCCGACCGTCGTCCCCCTCGACTGGGCCCGCATGGGCGACCCGCCCGCCCGCCGCCCCGTCCGCGAACTGGGCAACGGCCCCACGGACTTGGCCCTCCTTGCCAGCGCCCTGGACCGCGCGGCGAGAGAGGTCTCGGCGACGGAGGTGCCGTCCCTGCTGTGAGGGCCCCGGCGCCGGGGTGACCGGGGGTGGGCTGCGCAACTCGGCGCTACGAGGTGCCGCCGCGCCCACCCTCCCCCATCGCCCCAGCGGCACGACTGCCCGCAGTCATGCGGGCGTTGAGGGGCCGCAGGCCCCTTCAAGGGGCGCGGGGAACTGCGCGAGCAACCACGACGGGCCGTCACCCTCCAACGACGAAACACCCCCACGGCGATTAGGCCCCCATCACCACCCCCATGGTCACGACGCGGTCACGATCAAGACATTCACCCGGCAGGCGCCCTTGCCGCCCCCGACCACCCGGCGTAGACCAGAGCGCACGGGACAGCGCTCTACGTTCGACGACGCACGGAGAACGGGGTCAGTGATGCGCAACATCCACCGCATTCGTCGCACTCTTCGTACACCCAAGCCCAACCCCCCGCACCACCACGCCCATCCACCCACGGCCAAAGCCCTCGCCGCCCTCGCCGCAGGCGTCCTCGCCCTCTCCCTCACCGCGTGCGGCGGTGACGACGACAAGGGAGACAACGGGGACAACGGCAACGACGGCGGCAACGAGGCCACCGTCCAACTCCCCAAGCTGGACGGCCAGAAGCTGGAGGTCGCGGCCGTCTTCACGGGCCCGGAACTGGACAACTTCCAGAAAGTCCTGGACGAGTTCGAGAAACGCACCGGCGCCTCGGTGACCTTCGTACCGACCGGCAACAACACGTCCACGTTCCTCGGTACGAAGATCGAGGGCGGCAAACCACCGGACGTGGCGTTCCTGCCGCAGGTCGGCGTGTTGCACCAGTTCGCCCAGAAGGGCTGGGTGAAACCGCTCGGGAGCGAGGCCCAGGCACAGCTGGACAAGAACTTCTCGGACGGCTGGAAGGACCTCGGCGCGTACGAGGGCAAGCAGTACGGCGTCTACGCGAAGGCCGCCAACAAGTCCCTCGTCTGGTACAACACCGCGGCCTTCGAAGCGGCCGGGATCACCGAAGAGCCCAAGACCTGGGACGAGTTCCTGCAGACCGCGCAGACGCTCTCCGACGCCGGCTCCCCCGCCGTGTCCATCGGTGGCGCCGACGGCTGGACGCTCACCGACTGGTTCGAGAACGTCTATCTCTCGCAGGCCGGCCCGGAGAAGTACGACCAGCTCGCCAAGCACGAGATCAAGTGGACCGACCCCTCCGTCAAGGACGCCCTGACCACGCTCGCCGGGCTGTGGGGCAAGGACGACCTCCTCGCGGGCGGCTCCTCCGGCGCGCTGCAGACCGACTACATCAAGTCGATCACGAACACCTTCGGCGGGGACACCCCGGCCGGCATGGTCTTCGAGGGCGACTTCGTGGCCGTCACGATCAACGGTGACACCGACTCGAAGATCGGCACGGACGCCAAGGTCTTCCCGTTCCCGGCGGTCGGCGACGAATCCCCCGTGGTCACCGGCGGCGACGCGGCCGTGGCGCTGAAGGACGGCAAGGGCGCGCAGGCGCTGCTCACCTTCCTCGCCTCGACCGACGCGGCGGAGATCTGGGCGGCGCAGGGCGGCTTCCTCTCCCCCAACAAGGAGATGGACGAGGGGAGTTACAAGGACGATGTCACCCGGGAGATCGCCAAGGCGCTGCTCGCGGCGGGCGACGACTTCCGCTTCGACATGTCCGACCAGGCCCCGGCGGCGTTCGGCGGCACCCAGGGCGTCGGCGAGTGGAAGGACCTGCAGGACTTCCTGAAGAGCCCCGACGACGTGGCCGGTGCCCAGAAACAGCTGGAGACCGACGCGGCGAAGGCCTACGGGAACGGCTGACGGCGACCTCATGTCGTCCGCCGTGACGAAGACGGCGGGGGGCTCCGGAGCGACTCCGGCGCCCCCCGCCGCATCGCGCAAGAGCGTGACGAGGACCCGGCTGTGGGTGGCGATGCTGTTTCTGCTGCCCGCGCTGGTGCTGCTCGGCGCGCTCGTGGTCTACCCGATCGGGTACTCGGTCTGGCGGAGCCTGTTCGACTCGGACGGCTCGGGCTTCGTGGGCCTCGACAACTACGCGGAGATCTTCTCCGACGACTCCACCCTCGTCGCCGTACGGAACACCGCGATCTGGGTCGCGGTGGCCCCTGCGCTCGTCACCGCGCTCGGTCTGATCTTCGCGGTGCTGACCGAACGGGTGCGCTGGGGAACGGCGTTCAAGCTGATCGTCTTCATGCCGATGGCGATCTCGATGCTGGCGGCCGGCATCATCTTCCGGCTGGTGTACGAGCAGGATCCGGACCAAGGGGTCGCCAACGCGGTCGTGACGTCCGTGCACGACGTCTTCGTCGACGAGTCCGTGTATCCGAAGGCCCGGCCCAACGCCCAGGTGAGCGATCTGAAGGCGTCCGGCGGCGGGTCGTTCACCACGGAGGGGACCGTTCAGGCGGGTACGCCGGCGCTGCTGCCCCTCGTCGGGATCGCGCCCAACAGCCTGCCCGGCGACGCGCGGGACGCGAAGGCCCCCACCGGAGAAGAGGGTGTCACCGGGACCGTCTGGCTGGACTTCCGGCTCGGCGGCGGTGGTGAGAAGGGGGCCGTCGACCCGGGCGAGAAGGGCTTGGAGGGCGTCAAGGTCGAGGCGGTGAAGGACGGGAAGGTCGTCGCCACCGCGACCAGCGGGGCCGACGGCACCTTCAGCCTGCCGGAGTCGGCGGACGGGGCCCGGCTCAAGCTGCCCGGCTCGAACTTCGCGGCGCCCTACAACGGCATCGACTGGCTCGGCCCGACGCTCGTCACCCCGGCCGTCATCGGGTCGTACGTCTGGATGTGGGCGGGCTTCGCGATGGTGCTGATCGCGGCGGGGCTCGCCGGAGTCGACCGCAATCTGCTCGAAGCGGCCCGGGTGGACGGGGCGAACGAGTGGCAGGTGTTCCGCCGGGTCACCGTGCCGCTGCTCGCGCCGGTCCTCGTCGTCGTCCTCGTCACGCTGATGATCAACGTGATGAAGGTGTTCGACCTCGTCTACATCATCGCGCCCCAGCCCACCCAGGACGAGGCCAACGTCCTCGCCCTGCAGCTGTATCTGGTGTCGTACGGCGGCGGGGGCGACTTCGGTCTCGGCAGCGCGATCGGTGTGGTCCTGCTGCTGCTCGTGCTGCCGGTGATGTGGGTCAACATCCGGCGCCTCAGGAAGGAGCGCCAGCGGTGACGACTGTCGAGGAACGCCCCACGACTGAACGCGCCCCAACTGTCGCGAAACGCTCCGTCGCCGCCCGGCTCGCGAGCGGCGCGGCCGGGGGCGCGTTGCGTGTGCTCCTGCTCCTGGTGGCGCTGTTCTGGCTGATGCCGACCTTCGGGCTGCTGGTCTCGTCGTTCCGCGACCCGACCGATATCGCCACCTCGGGGTGGTGGAAGGTGTTCTCGGCTCCGGCCCAACTCACCGCGAAGAGCTATGAGTCGCTGCTGGAGAACGACGAGATCACGGGCGCGCTCGTCAACACGATCTGGATCACGGTGCCGGCGACCCTGCTGGTCGTCCTGATCGGCGCGATGGCCGGATACGCCTTCGCCTGGCTGGACTTCAAGGGCCGTGACTGGTGGTTCATGGTCGTGGTGGGGCTGCTGGTGGTGCCGGTGCAGGTGGCGCTGATCCCGCTGTCCGGGCTCTTCCGGGATCTCGGGATCTTCGGCGACATCATCGGTGTCGTCCTGTTCCATGTCGGCTTCGGACTGCCGTTCGCGATCTTCCTGTTGCGGAACTTCTTCGCGGAGATCCCGCGTGAGTTGCTGGAGGCGGCGCGGTTGGACGGGGCCGGGGAGATACGGCTGTTCGCGACCGTCGTCATGCCGCTCGCCGCGCCGGCGTTGGCCTCCCTCGGGATCTTCCAGTTCCTCTGGGTCTGGAACGACATGCTGGTCGCGCTGGTCTTCTCCAGCTCCGACTCCCAGCCGCTGACGGTCGCACTCCAGCAGCAGGTACGGCAGTTCGGCAGCAACATCGAGATCCTGGCGCCCGGGGCGTTCATCTCGATGGTGATCCCGCTGGCCGTGTTCTTCGCGTTCCAGCGGCAGTTCGTGTCGGGGGTGATGGCGGGGGCGGTGAAGTAAGGGCAAGGGCGCCTAGTAACTCGGGGGTGCCTGTGCGTTCGCGGGTGCGGCTCCGGTGGGGCTTCTCGCGCAGTTCCCCGCGCCCCTAAAAACGAAAAGCACGGGGCGCAGCCCCTGCTTTTCAGGGGCGCGGGGAACTGCGCGAGCAACCACGAACCACCCGCACCCGCCAACGAACCCACAGCTCCGAGCTATTGGGCGCCCCACACCCCGGCGGAGCCAACCGCGCGAACACACCCCACACGCCCACAAGTTCACCCCCACACGCCCCCAACCGCCGTGGATATCCCCCGTATGGAACACGTCGCGTAACCAAATCATCGGATCGGACGTTTCCGGGCAGTATGCCCGCGCCGACCCATGGATGTCCTCCTTGCCCAGGTTCAGTGTCATCGTTCCCGCGTACAAGGTTCAGGCGTACCTGCACGAATGCCTGGATTCCGTGCTGTCCCAGTCCTTCACCGACCTCGAACTGATCGTCGTCGACGACGCCTCCCCCGACAACTGCGGAGCGATCGCCGACGAGACCGCCGCCCGTGACCCCCGCGTACGACGGACCGTGCGCCTGCGGGAGAACGCGGGCCCGGGTGCCGCCCGCAACAAGGGGATGGAGTACGCGAGGGGGGACTACCTCCTCTTCCTCGACGGCGACGACACGTTCACGCCGGGCGCGCTCCAGGCGATCGCCGACCGCGTCAAGGAGACCGGCGAACCGGACGTCCTCGTCCACGACTTCGCTCGCACCTCCTGGTCGGGCGAGCTGGTCCGCAACGAACGCGCCCTCCAGCTCACCGAACAGGGCCCGGCCCCGTTCCGCCTCGACGACCGTCCGGGCCTGCTGAACGTCCGCCCGGTGGTGTGGAACAAGGCGTACAAACGGGAGTTCGTCGAGGACCACGACTTCCGGTTCCCGTCCGGTATCTACGAGGACACGGCCTGGACGTACCCGGTCCTGATGGCCGCCGAGTCCGTCGCCACCCTCGACCGGGTCTGTGTCCACCACCGGCGCCGCCGCCACGGCAGCCTGCTCGGGGCGACCACCCGCGGTCACTTCGACGTGTTCGAGCAGTACGACCGGGTGTTCGCGTACGTCGACGAGCGGCCGGAGCTGGCGCAGTGGCGTCCGGTGCTGTTCCGGCGCATGGTCGATCACCTCACGGCCGTGTTCTCCCGGCGCCACCGGCTGCCGCGCGAGGCGCGCGCCGAGTTCCTGCGCACGGTCCGCGCGCACTGCACCCGCTACCGCACCCCGGGCGCCCCCATCCGCGCCCGCGCCCGGCTCCGGCACGCGCTCCTGCGGCTCGGCAGCCAGCGTGTCTACCGCACGTTGTGGGCCCTGTCCCGGCTGGGCCGGGGCGCCGGACGCCTGGTGCGGGGCCTGGCCCGGCTGCTGCGCGCCGGCGGCCTGCGCGTGCACTACCGCGTGCAGCGCCTCCTGCCGCTGCGCGCCGACCGGGCGGTGTTCGCCGCGTACGACGGCCGGGGCTATGTGTGCAGCCCGGCCGCGCTGGAGAACGCGTTCCGTACGTACGTCCCCAAGATGCGCACCTCGTGGATCGCGCGCCCCGAGCACCACCACACGCTCCCGGTGGCGACCCGGCGGGTGCTCCCCGGCTCGATGGCGTACTGGACGGCGCTCGCGCGCTCCAAGTACCTGGTGAACAACGTGGACTTCGACCGGCGCCTGGTCAAGCGCCCCGGTCAGGTCCTGCTCCAGACCCAGCACGGCACACCGCTCAAGCACATGGGCCTCGACCTCCAGGACCGGCCGGCGGCCGCGCGCGGCACGGACTTCGCCGCAGCGCTGCGCGGCAGCGACCAGTGGGACTACGTCCTGTCCGGCAACCGACACTCCACCCTCGTCTGGGAGCGCGTCCACCCGTCCGCGTACACGACCCTCGAATACGGTTCGCCGCGCAACGACGTGTTCCTGCGGGCCAATTCGACGGACGTGGCCCGGGTGCGCGAACACCTCGGCATCCCCGAGGGCGCGGTCGCCGTCCTGTACGCCCCCACGCACCGGGACTACCGTCACTCGCAGCGCGTCCACCTCGACCTGGAGCGGGTGCTGCGCAAGCTCGGGCCGCGTTTCGTGGTCCTCGCCCGCGCCCATCACGCGTACGACTCCCCGCTGACGGATCTGGCGCACGGCCGTCTGCTGGACGTCACCGGCTATCCGAGCGTGGAGAACCTGTGCCTCGCCTCGGACGCCCTGGTCACCGACTACTCCTCCCTGATGTTCGACTACGCCAACCTCGACCGGCCCATCGTGATCCACGCGGAGGACTGGGAGGCGTACGAGGCGGCGCGGGGCACGTACTTCGATCTGCGGTCCTTCCCACCGGGGGCGGTCGCGCGCAGCGAGGACGAGCTGATCGACATCTTCGCCACGGGGCACTGGCGGGGCTCGCGGTCGGCGCAGTTGCGGGCCGCGTTCCGTGACCGGTTCTGTCAGTACGACGACGGGCGGGCGGCGGAGCGGGTGGTGCGGCGGGTGGTCCTCGGCGACACCGCGCCGGTCGACTTCGTCCCCCTGGCCGACCGCCATCCCGTCCCGTCGGCCGCGACGGCCCATCCGGGCGTGGACGACGTACTGGGCACGTAGGCGCTCCGCTTCGGCCGCGCGCTTCGAGTGCGGGCCCGGTGGGGGCTGGCCGCGCAGTTCCCCGCGCCCCTGAAAAGCCGGGGCTCCGCCCCGTGCTTTTCAACCCGACAGCCCCACCGCTTTTCAGGCCCGCAGGGGCCTGAAGTTTTCAGGGGCGCGGGGAACTGCGCGAGAAGCCCCACCGGACCCGCACCCGACGACGAACCCCCCGATCGCCCCCCGAACGCACCCCCCGAAAGGAAAGAATGCCCCGCTTCAGCATCATCGTCCCCACGTACGGTGTCGAAGGGCGCCTACCGCTCGCCCTGGATTCGGTTCTCGGTCAGCCGTTCGGTGACTTCGAGCTGATCCCGGTGCATGAGGCGGCCCCGGACTCCCCGGCGGCAGCCGTCGGCACCGCGTACGCCACCAGGGACACCCGCGTCGCCCCCGTCGAGTCACCCCCGGCGGGCGGCCTGAGCGCCGCCCGCAACGCGGGGCTGGCCGCGGCGCACGGGACGTACGTCCTGTTCCTGGACGGGGACGACACGCTCGCGCCGGGCGCGCTGCAGGCGATCGCGGACCGGCTGGGCGAGACGGGCGACCCCGATGTCCTGTACCTCGCGCACGAGCGGGCGCACTGGTGGGAGGGCGGTACGACCGTCGTGCGCCCCGCCGGTCCGCGCACGCCGGCGTGGAGCGCGGCCTACCGCCGTGACTTCCTCACCGAGCGCCAGCTGACCTTCCCCATCGGCCACTTCACCGACCTCGGCTGGAGCGGACTGGTCGCGCTCGCCGCCGACCGTACGGCCGAGCTGCGGGACACGGTCTGTGTCCGGCATCTGCTGCGCCGGCAGGGCAGCCGGCTGGACGCGCCCGGCGAGCACCAGCTCGAACTGCTCGACCAGGTGGAGCTGGTGCTCGCCAGGGCCACGGCCGAACGGGGCGTGTCGGCGGCGTTGTTCGCGCAGCTGTTCGCGGTCGTGCTGCGGAGCGCCGCGCGCCCGGAGCGGCTGCCCGCCCACCACCGCCGCGCCTTCTTCGACCGCGCCACGCACCTGTACCGCCACCACCTCCCGGCCGGTTTCCAGCCCCCCGGCGGCACCCTCGGCGTACAGCACCGACTGCTCGCGACCGGCTCGTACGCCGGTTTCCGGGTCCTGTGCGCCGCCGGCCGGGCGGCGTCCGGAGCCCTGGCCGCGCTCCCCCGCCCACGCGCGCCCCTGGCCCGCGCCCTGTACGCCGCCCAGCGCCACCTTCCTCTTGACCGGAACCTCGCCGTGTACTGCGCGGACCGGGGCCGTGGCGTCACCGGCGACCCCGCCGCCCTCCGTGCGAAGGCCCGTGAGCTCGCCCCCCGGCTCCGCCCGGTGTTCCTCCTCGCGCCCGACGCGGTGGACGGTCGCCCCGAGGATGTCGGGGACGTCGAGTACGCCGTCCTCGGCAGCCCGCGTTCCTGGCGGATGCTCGCCCGCGCCAAGTACCTCGTCGACGACGCCGACTTCGCGGACGGGGTCGTCAAGCGCCGCCGTGCTGTCCACCTCCGGACCCAGCGCGGCACCCCGCTGAGGGCGATGGGCGTGGACCGGTCCCCGTACCCGGTGGCGGCCGCCGCGTCCGGCGGTGTCACGGGCCTTCTGGAGCGCGTGGACAGCTGGGACTTCTCCCTCTCCGCCAACCGGCACTCCACGGAGACCTGGGAGCGGGCCTTCCCGGGCGGGTACGAGCAGTTGGAGTACGGCTCCCCGCGCAATGACGTCTACTACACGGCGACGGCCGAGGACGTGGCGCGCGCCCGGCGCGAACTGGGCGTGCCCGAGGGCAAGAAGGCCCTCCTCTACGCCCCCGCCGACCGCGCCGACACCACCGGCGCCCTCACCACTGACACCACCACCGGCCCCACGGCCGGCCCCACCACCGGCCACGGCACCCGGCTCGATCTGGAGGCGTTCTGCGAGGCGGTGGGCGAGGAGTTCGTGGTGCTGCTGCGGGCGCCCCACGTCCACGACGCCGCAGGCCGGGCCGGCAGGGGCGACGGCCGGATCATCGACGTCACCCGGCACGGCTCCACCGAGGACGTCTGTCTCGCCGCCGACGCACTGATCACCGACTACTCGTCCCTGATGTTCGACTACGCCAACCTGGACCGGCCGATCGTGGTCATCGCGGACGACTGGGACGTCTACCGGGAGACCCGGGGCGTCTGCCTGGACCTGCCGGCCACGCCGCCCGGTCATGTGGCCCGTACCGAGCGGGAGTTGGCGGACCTGTTCCGCGACGGCACGTACGCGGACCGGGAGGCCGGCGCCCTGCGGGCCGGTTTCCGGGAGCGGTTCTGCCAGTTCGACGACGGACGGGCCGCCGAGCGGGTCGTCCGGCGGGTGTTCCTCGGTGAGCGCCCGGAGTCGCTGCCGCCCGTCGTGCCGCTCGCCGAGCGCACCCCGGCCCCGGCGCCCGCCGCCGCGACCCTCGTGAGGAGCTGACGGACATGCCCCGCTTCAGTGTCATCGTCCCCGTCTTCGAGGTCCGGGGTTTCCTGCGCGAGTGCCTCGACTCGGTCCTGGAGCAGTCGTACCGGGATCTGGAGGTGATCGCCGTCGACGACTGCTCGCCGGACGGCGGCGGCGCGATCCTCGACGCGTACGCCGCCCGCGACCCGCGCGTCCGGGTGCTGCACCTGCCCGCGAACGTGGGTCCGGGCCGCGCCCGCAACGCCGGACTGCCGTACGCCGCCGGGGACTTCGTCCTCTTCCTCGACGGTGACGACACGCTCACCCCGGGCGCCCTGCGCGCGCTGGCGGACCGGCTGGACGAGGCCGGGGACCCCGATGTGCTGGTCTTCGACCATGTCCGCGCGTACTGGTGGGGCGGAATGCGCCGGGACGCGCTCGCGCATCTCCTCACGGCGGCCGGCGAGGACACCTTCGCGGTCTCCGAACACCCGGAGATCCTCGAACTGCCGACGGTCGTGTGGAACAAGGCCTACCGGCGGGAGTTCATCGAGGCGCACGGCTTCCGGTTCCCGCCGGGCCACTACGAGGACACGCCCTGGACGTTCCCCGTGCTGTTCGGCGCCGCGCGGATCGCCGTGCTGGACCGGATCTGCGTGTCCTACCGGCAGCGGCGGCGGGGCAACATCCTGTCCACGGTCAGCCGTCAGCACTTCGATGTCCACGACCAGTACGAGCGGGTCTTCGACTTCCTGGACTCCCGCGCGGAGACCGCGCGTACGCAGACCGCGGGTCCGCAGACCGCGGGTCCGCAGGCCGCACGTACACAGGCCGCCCGCCCGGAGCCGGCGAACTGGCGCCCGTATCTGCGGAACCGGATGGCGAAGCACTGTCTGGACATCCTCGACGAGCCGGACCGGGTGCCGGCGGGCGACCGGGCCGAGTTCTTCCGGCGGACGGCGGGGCTGTACCGGAAGTACCGGTCGGACGACGACCCCGTGGCCCCCGAGTACCGGGTCCTGGACGGCGGTTGGGCCGCCTACCGCGCCCGGCGGGGAGCCGGCCGGATCCGTGGCGCGCTCGGCGTACGCGGGGAGCGGCTGCGGGCGGCCGGTGCCGGGCTGATCGGGCGGGGCTGGTCGCTGGCCCATGAGCGGCTGCCGCTGGACCCGAACCTGGCCCTGTACTCGGCGTTCTCGCACCGGGGCGTGCTCGGGGACCCGGCGGCCGTGTACCAGGCCGCCCGTGATCTCGCGCCGCACATCCGGGGGGTGTGGGTGGTGCGGCCGGAGCGGGTGGCGGCGCTGCCGCCGGGCGTCGAGTACGTCACGCCGGGCTCGCCCGAGCAGCTGCGGCTGGCCGCGCGGGCGACGTACTTCGTCGGCAACGTCGACTGGCCCGGCGCCCTCACCAAGCGCCCGGGCAGCGTGCACATCCACACCCACCAGGGCACCCCGCTCAAGTTCATGGGCGCCGACCTGCTGCACAAGCCGGGTGCCCGGCTCGGCGTGGACGTGCCGGGGATGCTGCGCCGGGCCGACCGCTGGGACCACAGCCTGGTCGCCAACCGCCACTCCGAGCTGGTGTGGAGCAGGGCGTACCCGTGCGGCTTCACCTCGCTGCGGACCGGCAGCCCGCGCAACGACGTCCTCGTGAACGCCGGGCCGGACAGCGGCGCGTCGGTCCGGGAGCGGCTCGGCATCCCGGCCGGGCACACGGTCGTGCTGTACGCGCCCACGCCCCGCGACTACCGGCGGGGCGGCCATGTCGAACGCTTCGACCTCGCCCGGTTCGCCGCCGATCTGCGGTCCGGTCTGGGCGAGGCCCACACCCTCGTCGTACGGCTGCATCCGTCGCTCGCGGACGGTCCGGCGCGCGGGTCGGGGCTCGCCGAGCTGCACCGGCGGGGTGTCGTCGTGGACGCGACGGACGAGCCGCACGTGGAGGAGCTGATGCTCGCCTCCGACGTCCTGGTCACGGACTACTCGGCCCTGATGTTCGACTACGCCAACCTGGACCGGCCGATCGTGATCCACGCCGACGACCGGGAGGCCTTCGCGGTGAGCCGGGGCATGTACCTCGACATCACCGCCGACCCGCCCGGCCATGTGTCCCGCTCCTACCGTGAGCTCGCCTGGCTGTTCGACTCCGGGCAGTGGCGGGACACGGAGTCGGCGCGGCTGCGGGTGGGGTTCCGGGAGCGGTACTGCGAGTTCGACGACGGGCGGGCGGCCGAGCGGGTCGTCCGGACGCTGATGCTGGGTGAGCGGGTGTTGACGGTGCCCGCGCCGGGATCGGCCGGATCGCCGACGTCGGCCGGACCGGTGACGCGCACGGGTCTCGTGTTGTCATGAGGGCGCCCACGGTCGCCGGGCGGGCGCGGGTGTTCGCGACGCGCGCGCGGGCGTGGGTGCTGCTGCTCGCGGCCGGTTTCGCGCTGCTCCAGTTCGCGAGCGTCACCGGCCGCGCCACCCCCGACACCAAGAACTATGTCTCGTACGCCCTCACGCTGGGCGGCGCGAGCGTGCGGGAGTCGGCGGCCGGGACCATCGACCACTACTGCGGGAGCCGGGCGGCGACGGCCGAGCGGAAGCAGAGTGTGGACGTGGTGCGGTTCCGCGCGCCGAGCCCGGCCGCGCGGGTCGCCGAGGAGTGCCGCAGGGAGCTGTGGCGGAAGGTGGACCGGCGGCTCGCGGCCGGGCAGACCGACGGCCCCATCGCCCCGTTCGCCTCGGAGCGGTTCCTGCGGATCTTCGAGGTGCGGCCGGGGTATCCGGTGCTGCTCGCCCCGTTCGTCGCGGTGTTCGGGGTCGTCCGGGGCGTGTGGCTGGCGAGCGTGCTGATCGCGGCGGCCGGGGGCGTCCTGGCCTTCCTCGTCCTGCGCGCCGTGCGCGCCCCCACCCCCGTCGCCCTCACCGGCCAGGGCCTCTACTACGTCCTCCCGTGCGGTGCGACGGCCATGCGGCCCATGACCGAGGGGCTGCTGCTGGCCCTGACGCTGGCCGCGCTGTGGGGGTGCGCGCTGGCGAAGGAGGGGCGGGTGCGAGCGGGGGTGCTGCTGGTCGGCGGTTCCCTGTCGGCCATGTTCACGGTCAAGCACTCGCAGGCGCTGTTCCTGGCGGTGTGTCTGGTGGGGGCGTGCGCGGTGGTCGCGCTCCGGCGCCGGGGTGTCGAGCCGTGGGTGCGGGCGGTCGGGGTGGTGTCGGCGGGCGCGGCGGTGTGCACGCCGGCGCTCGCCGGGCTGCTGCGCTACCCGGCGGCCACGGAGAGCCTTCAGGACCTGCTCACCGACCACTTCACCCACCCCGACCGGGTCCGGCTGTGGTCGGAGTTCCTGCGTCTGGAGGCCGACTTCTGGGTGGAATGGGGGCGTCGGCAGCTGACCCAGCCGCTGTTCCCGGCCGCGCTGGCGGCGGGCGCGTGGGGCGCGTCGAGGCAGCGGCCGGTGTTCGGGTGGTTCGTGGTCGCGGGCGCGTTCACCGGGATCCTCAACCAGGCCGGGCACCCGGACATCACCATCTGGGGCGACCGGCTGATCGTGGTGGCGTGGCTGCTGCCGGTGCTGGGGCTGCCGCTGCTGCTGGAGCGCGTCACGGCTCCCCGAAGCCCACGCGACAGCTCAGCCGACAACTCACCCGACAGCTCACTCGATGTGGTGACCGCTGGCTGAGCCGTTGACCCGTATGGCAATAACGGGAATACACGGCAAATGCCTCAGACAGTCCAGACCGGCCACCCTTCCGGCCGTCGCGCCCCCCTCGGCGCCACCGCCCTGAGCGGCGGCCGTACCTGGCTGACCCGGCGGCCGACTCCGTATCTCGTGGTGGGCGGACTGTTCTGGCTGGTGATGACGCTGGCGTACTGGCGGGTGCCGCTGTGCTGCGACGCCGGTCAACACGCGGCGGTCGTCGAGCGGCTCCGCTGGGACCTGCTGCACCCGGCCCACCCGACCGCCGCCCTGCCGGGCGCGGGCAGCCCGTACTACTCCCCGTACGCCGTCACCCAGGGCGTCCTCGCGCGGCTGACCGGGCTGAGCGGCTGGTCGCTGGTGAAGCTCGCCGGGCCGGTGAACCTGCTGGTGCTGCTCACCGGGATCGGCCGTTTCGTGCGCGTGCTGACGCCCCGGCCGTGGGCGCCGGGCCTCGCGCTGCTGTTCATGACGTTGCTGTGGGGCACCGAGCGGGTCCTGTGGAGCGGCTATCTCGGGCTGATGTCGATGGCGACGACCCTCGGCTATCCGTCGGCGTTCGCCATCGGGCTGACGTTCTGGGCGTGGGCGTGGACCGGAGCACGCGCGCGTGGCGGCGGGTTGTCGCGGCGGGTGCGGTACGTCGGACCGACCGGCCTCGGGAGCGCGGGGGCCTACGCCGGTCTCGGCGCGCTGTACGGGCTGATCCTGCTGGTGCACCCGATCACGGCCGTGGCTTCGGTGACGGGGGCCCTGGCGATCGTGGCGGCCTGGCAACGGGGGTGGCGGAGGCCGCTGGTGGGGCGCTGGGCGCTGACGGGAACGGCCGCCCTGGCGGTCGCCGCCTCCTGGCCGTACTACGACATCCTGTCGCTGGCCGGGAACACGGGCGTGGACGGCATGCACCGGCTCCTCTACGAGGACATGGCCGGACATCTCTGGCTGGCGCTGCTCGGGCTGCCGGCGCTGTGGGCGCGGGGGCGCAGGTCCCCGAGGGACCCGCTGGTGCTGATGTTCACCGCGGAGTGCCTGGTCGTGGCGTACGGCTGGGTCAGCGGGCACTACACGTACGGCAGGGTCCTGGGACTCGCGGCCGTGCCCGCGCAGTTCGCCCTGGCGGTGGAGCTGGCGGCGCCCCGTCCGTGGGGGTGGGCGCGGCGGGCGTTGGGGGGTACGGCGTTCGCGGGGGCGTGCGCGGGGTTCCTCACCGTGCAGGCGGGGGTGGTCGTGCCCATGGCGCTCGACCCCGTCGGCTTCGCCCCGCCGCCGCGGTGGCCTTCGTACGACTGGGCGGCGCGGCATGTGCGGGCGGGGGACGTGCTGATCACCGACGGGTACCACGCGGGGCGTGCGATCCCGGGGTACGGGGTGAACATGGCGGCGCCGACGTGGCCCGATCCCGCACTGGAGGAGGGGGAGCGGGCGCGGCGGTACGCGGATGTCCGGGGCTACCTCGACCCCGCGTCGACCCAGGCTCAGCGTGTGGTCGTCGCGCGGCGGTACGGGGTGAAGTGGCTGCTGCTGACGCGGTGGCGGCGGGTGCCGGAGGAGGCCGTGGTCGTGGACTGGAGTCCTCGGACCGGGGAGGTGCTGGCGCGGATCGCTCCGTAGGGGGTGGGGCGGAGCGACCCGCGAAGTGACGGCCGGTGGGGGCTGATCGCGCAGTTCCCCGCGCCCCTACTGGTGTGAGCCCCTCCCGGATCGCGCGACCTACTCGACGACCAGTTCGACCGGGATGTTGCCGCGGGTGGCGTTGGAGTAGGGGCAGACCTGGTGGGCCTGCTCGACGAGCTTGCGGCCGGTGGCCTCGTCGACGGCGTCGGGGAGCTCCACGCGGAGGGTGACCTTGAGGGCGAAGCCCTCGCCCTGCTTGCCTATGCCGACCTCGGCGGTCACGGCGGCGTCGCTGACGTCGACCTTGGCGGCGCGGCCGACGAGGCCCAGCGCGCTGGCGAAACAGGCGGAGTAGCCGGCGGCGAAGAGCTGCTCCGGGTTGGTGCCCTGGCCGTTGCCGCCCAGCTCCACCGGGAGGGCCAGGTCGAGGTCGAGCTTGCCGTCGTTGCTGACGGCGCGACCGTCACGGCCGTGGGTGGCGGTGGCGACAGCGGTGTAGAGCGCGTCCATGGATGAACCATCCCTTTCACAGGTCAAGTCACGTCCGGCGGTCCGGTCCGACCGCCGTTCACGGACTCAAGTAGAGCACACAATTCAATTGCCCACAACTAAATGGCGGGCAGGAGTTATCCTGGACCCATGACCACGAGTGCCGTCCCCACGCCCGAGGGGATCTCCGACGAGTTCCCCGGGCAGATCTCCGAGGAGGACTTCCTCCGTCTCGACCGGCAGATCTGCTTCTCCCTGCACGCCGCCTCGCGCGCCTTCAACAGCGTCTACCGCGTCGTCCTGAAGGACCTGGGGATCACCTATCCCCAGTACCTGGTGATGCTGGTGCTGTGGGAGCGGGGCGAGCTGCCCGTGAAGGCGCTGGGCGAGCATCTGCGGCTCGACTCCGGAACCCTCTCGCCGCTGCTGAAGCGCCTGGAGGCGGCCGGTCTCGTACGGCGCGAGCGCAGCGCCCGTGACGAGCGGTCGGTGGTGGTGCGGCCCACCGAGGCGGGCACCGCCCTGCGGGAGCGCGCGCTGGCCGTGCCGCGCCGGATCGTCTCCGCGACGACCTTCGACCTCGACGAGATCCGCGAGCTGCGCGACCGTCTGGACCGTCTGACGGCGGCCCTGGACGAGGCGGCCCTGGAGGAGCCGACACAGGAGCCGACAGGGTAACCGTCGGTAGACCGACAGCATCCGACGCCTTCACGCGGAACCCCGGCCTCCCGCGTGCCATCTTCCCCAGGGGCCGTGAAGCCGCCCTTAAGGGAAGATTGCACACATATCTCTCACAGGTGCGGGGCAACCAATGGCTCTTCAGCAGGCGCAGGTCTCCGTCGTCGTCATCGGGTACGACGACGCCGCCCATGTGGGGGACGCCGTGCGCTCGGCGCTCGCGCAGGGGCCGGCCGTCGGTGAGGTGATCGCGGTCGACGACTGCTCGACGGACGGCAGCGCGGAGCTGCTGGACCGTCTGGCCGAGGACGAGCCCCGCCTGAGGGTGATCCGGCTCCCGTCCAACAGCGGCGGCTGCGGCACCCCGCGCAACGCCGGACTGGACGCCACGGCCTCGCCGTACGTGATGTTCCTGGACAGCGACGACGTACTGCCGCCCGGTGCCGTGGACACGCTGCTGGGCGCCGCCCTGGAGCACGACGCGCCGGTCGCGTCGGGGCTGTGCGTGCGCAAGGAGCTGCCGTCCGGCCGGGAGACACCCTGGCAGCCCGAGCTGTACGACCGGCGCACGCTGGTGGAGCACCCGTCCCGGCGCGTGCGCCTGGTGCACGACACCCTCTGCGTCAACAAGCTCTACCGCACCACCTTTCTGCGCGAGCGCGCGATCCGCTTCCCCGAGGGCCGCTTCCCGTACGAGGACTTCGTGTTCGGCGCGCGCGTACTGGCCGCCGCGCCGCGCCTCGCGCTCGTCCCCGACCCGGTGTACGTCTGGCACGTGCGCCGCTCGGCGGCCCGGCTGTCCATCTCCCTCGACCGCTCCGGCATCACCAACTGGCGGGCCCGGACCGAGGCCGACCGCCTGTCGTACGACATCCTGCTGGGCGCCGGCGAGAAGCAGCTCGCGCGGGCCACCCGGACGCGCTTCCTCGACCACTCGCTGCGGATGTACGCCCGTGAGCTGGACCTGCGCGGCACGGAGTACCGGCGCGAATGGTGGGACCTGACGCGCAAGCACCTGGCCTCCTTCGACGAGGGCGACTTCGCCTCGGCGCCCGCTCCCGGCCGGGTCGTCGCCCGGGTGATCCTCGCCGCCGAGGAGCCCCGCGACCTGGCCCGCCTCAAGGAGATCGCGGCCCGCCCGGCCCGGCTCGCCCCGCCCTACGCGCGCGACGCCGACGGCTCCCCCGTCTGGTCCGCCGACCTGCCCCAGGTCGAGCTGGACCACCTCCTCACCCGCCCCGTGCATCTGCTGCCCGCCGCCGTCGACGCGGAACTGCGGCCACGCGCGCGCGGGACGACGCTCCGGCTGCGGCTGCACGAGCTGTACGGGCGGATGGCGGAGGCGGGACCGCGGAGCGTGCGGGCGGAGTTCGTCGAGCGGGACGACGGGCGGGTGGGCTTCGCCGGCACGGCGTCCCTCACGGCCGAGCCGGACTTCGACAGCTGGACGGCCGACCTCCCGCTGGACCTGGCCGCGCTGGGCAGCGGCACCTGGGACCTCCGGCTGCGGCTGAACTTCGCGGACGGCGGCCCCCGGGAGACCACCGCGCACGCCGTCGCGGGCGCCGGGCTCCTGCGCCGGAGCGCACTGCCGAGCACACGCCACGGAGTGCTCCTGGTGCAGCCGTACGCGACGCACGCGGGGGCGCTCGCGGTACGACTCGCGCCCGGTTGGCGAGGATTGACCGAAGTCGTACGACGTCGCCTCAAACGCCTGCTTCACTGATACCCGGCCTGATTGCATCTGCACGGGCCCGCGTCCTCGCTGTGGCGTCGCCCGACATCGCCGCCGTGGCGTGTATGCCATCACCGCCGTGGCGCGCATGACATCGCCATGACTACGAAGGGACGGTCGTCCATGACCTGGCTGATCACCGGTGGCGCCGGATACATCGGGGCGCATGTGGTGCGCGCGATGCTCGACGCGGGCGAGGAGGCCGTCGTCTACGACGATCTGTCCACGGGCGTCGCCGAACGGGTGCCCGAGAGCGTGCCGTTGGAGATCGGCTCCACCCTCGACGGGGAGCGGCTGGCCCGGGTGATCCGGGACCGGGGCGTCACCGGCGTCGTCCATCTCGCGGCGAAGAAGCAGGTCGGCGAGTCGGTCGAACTGCCGCTGCACTACTACCGGGAGAACGTCGAGGGCCTGCGCACCCTGCTGTCGGCCGTCACGGACGCCCAGGTCGCGTCCTTCGTCTTCTCGTCCTCCGCCGCCGTGTACGGCATGCCGGATGTGGACCTCGTCACCGAGGACACCCCGTGCCTGCCGATGAGCCCGTACGGCGAGACCAAGCTGGTCGGCGAGTGGCTGGTACGGGCCACGGGCCGGGCGACGGGCCTGTCCACGGCCTCCCTCCGCTACTTCAACGTGGCCGGCGCGGCAACCCCCGAACTGGCCGACACCGGCGTCTTCAACCTCGTCCCCATGGTCTTCGAGAAGCTCTCCGAGGGCGCCCCGCCGCGTATCTTCGGCGCCGACTACCCGACCCCCGACGGGACCTGCGTCCGGGACTACATCCATGTCGTCGACCTCGCGGAGGCCCATGTGGCGACCGCCCGGCGGCTGCGTGAGGCCCCCGGCACGGACCTCACCCTCAACATCGGGCGCGGGGACGGCGTCTCGGTGTGCGAGATGGTCGACCGGATCAACGCGCTCACCGGCCACGACCTGCCGCCGGTCGTCGTCGACCGGCGGCCCGGCGACCCCGCGCGCGTCGTCGCCTCGGCGGACCGGATCGCCGCCGAACTGGGCTGGAAGGCGCGGTACGGCGTCGAGGACATGATCACGTCGGCGTGGGCGGGCTGGACGGGGCGGCGGTAGCGCCTGTGACGGAATCGACGCGAAGTGGGAACTGTCCGGTGCCGTTTGCTCGTGTGTACTAGAGGAAGTCAACGACACGCAGGCCGACCAGTACGACGACGACAGTACGACGTGTCCGACAGGGCGTTACGGGGGTAGCGACGATGCCGGCTTGGGACATCGATCCGATCAACGTGCAGACCACGCTGAACTCGACCGGTGAGGCGGCGGGCGGTCTGGAGAAGGCCGCCAACTCACTGGTGTCGAACATGGCGAGCGCGGCCGAGTCGGCCGGTACGGCCGTGCCCGGTGGGCAGTTCAACGGGCCCATGATCGGGCCGGTGGCCGCCGGCACCCCCCGGGTGCCGGTCGGACCTGTCGCGGCGGCGCTGAGCCAGTACCTCCAGGAGCGGCAGCAGAAGCTGGCGTACATGGCGCAGCGGACCATCGACTCCGTGCAGGGCGCGGCCAAGGCCACCAACGCCTATGTGACCGGTGACCTCGACATGGCGGCCGAGCAGCAGGCCAACGCGCTGAAGGCGACGGTGGTGCCGCCCCCGCCGGGTGTCGACGGCAACGGCGGGCAGGGGCCGAAGTGAGCGACGACATCCCCGTCATCCCGGAGGAGGTCCCCGAGTTCACCGGCAGTCTGGAGCAGTTGGACCTGAGCATCACGGGCGTCCGCTCGGCCGGCACCTCCCTGAAGGACTCGGGCTCGGCGATCCACACCCGCTTCGGCGGCCTCTCCGCGTACTACAAGGCCCCTGAGGCGGAGGCCCTGTTCGCGACGACCGCGCCGGTGGCGGCCAAGGGCGACGAGTTCGCCACGGAGTTGGAGACCGTGGCCTCGGCGCTGGACACGTACGCCGCCGCCGTGGGCCCGCTGAAGCAGAAGTTCGACCAGCTCCGCCGGGACGCGATCGCCTTCCGCCAGAAGATCGAGGGCGACGACGAGTGGCGCGCCGACGGCGACCTCGTCGAGGAGAACAACAACCGCCGCTCGGACATCAACGCCGCGTACGCCGCGTTCCAGGCCGCCGAACGCGACTGCTACAACAAGATCGTCGCGCTGGTCGGCGGCGAGGCGCTCGTCGTCAACGACGGCTCGAACAAAGAGAACATGTACGGCTACCGGGGCGAGGACCTCAACAACGCCGGTGGTCTGCCGTGGGGCGACCCGGTCGAGGAGTCCAACCCCTGGTACTACGTCCACGAGCACGTCTGGGACTTCGCGGTCGGATTCGTGGTCGACGGGGTGTGGGGCACGATCAAGGGCCTGGGCACCCTGGTCGGCTTCAACGGCTGGGACGCGGCGGGCCAGGCCTGGGTCGGCCTCGGCAAGCTCGCCACGGGCATCGTCATCTCCGCCGTACCGGTGGTGGGCACCGCGTACTGGCTGGTCCCCGACGACAAGCTGCCCTCCTGGCTGCGCGACTCCCGTACGGCCGTCGTCGAGACGGGCAAGGCGCTGATCGCGTACGACGAGTGGGGCAAGAACCCGTCGCGTGCGGCCGGGGCGGTCACCTTCAACGTCATCACGACCATTTTCACGGGCGGCGCGGGCGGTGCCGTGTCCGGCGCGGGCAAGGCGGGCGCCATCGCCAAGGCCATCTCCTTCGCGGGCAAGGCCGGCAAGATCGTCGACCCGATGACGTACCTCACCAAGGGCGTCGGCGCGACGGCCGTCAAGATCAGCGACGTCATGGCGAGCCTGCGCGGCATCACCGACGGCACCCACATCAAGCTCGGCGAGGGCACGTACCAGATCGCCGACGTCCCGAACATCACGGACGACCTCCCGGCCGGCCTCACCCCCGAGAACAGCGTCCGCATGGAGACCCCCAAGGGCGAGGTCGTCTACCTCGACACCCAGACCCTGGTCGTCCACAACGCCGACGGCACGGTCCGCGAGTCCCTGGACACCATCAAGCACGAGGGGACGGCGGCCGAGCGGGGCGTCGATGTCTCGCGCCCCGAGCCGGAGCTGGTGGGAGCCGGGGCGAAGGTGGGCGACGGTGGTACGGGGGCTGTGGGGCGGATCGGGGACGACGGCCTGCCAGGCGGGCGAGCCGACAACCTGCCCGGCGGCCGCGCGGACAACCTGCCCGCGGGCCGCGCCGATGACCTGGGCCGGGGGCCGGTGGGGAGTCATGAGACGCCGGGCGGTGGCAGCTCGCGGGGAGGCGACGGTCCGACCGGCGGTGGCCACGGACAGGCACCTACGGGCGGACACGGCGATACGCCGGGCGGAGGTCACCACGAGACCCCCTCAAGCGGGCATGGCGAGACTCCCTCGGGGGGTCACGGCGAGGGTGCCCCTCCGGGGCAGGGCCACAACACCACCGGATCTCACCCGGATTCCGGCGGAAACCACCAACCGGAACCCCCGGCGTCACCGCCCGTCGACCACATCACCGATCTGCCGGGGGGCGACGGCCTGGTACCGCCGCCCGGTGGGGGCGAGAAGCTCCTCGCCACGCTGGACGACACCCAGGTGACGCGGTCCGACGACCTCATCACCGAGGTGAACGGCCGCCCGGTCGCCGACTACCTGGACGACCTGTCCCGTGAACGCGCCGACGCCTATCTGCAGGCAAAGGACGCCAAGACCTGGCCTCGGGCACAGACCGGGGCGTGCGTCGGTGCCGTGATGGACCTCCGCACCGGACATGTCGTCGAAGGCATCAACGGGCCCAGGCCGCCCGAGTCCATCCCTCTCTCAAGGCTGCACCCCACCCTGCGGGCGCGCTACGACGACATCGCCGGCAACCCACCGCACCACGCCCCCATCCTCAGCCACGCGGAGGTCAAGGCGGCGAACCAGCTTCTGTGGGCCCGCACGGAGGCGGGCCTCCCGGACGGGCCGGCGGCGCTGGCGGAGATGCGCGCCTCGGTTCAATTCCCGTACATGGCCGACAAGGCGACCGGGCTCTACCCCCGAGGCGCGCCGTTCTGTGGTAACTGCAACCATATGCTGGAAGGGGTACCGAGCAGCCACGGCCGCTATCTCAAGGACCCCCCTGGCCCCGAGAACTGGATGCCCTGATGACCCTTCCCCGCATCGACATCGACGATCCCAAGGTGGATTTCGACGACGGAGAACGCCTCTTCTACCAGGGTGAGCTGTTCACCGGTGAGGTTGTCGAATACCAGGGCAACGCGCTCGTCAGCCTGGAGACCTACCAGGACGGAGTCGTGGACGGCCCGGTCAGGCAGTGGTACGAGGACGGCACCCTGCGAGCCGAGGGAACCATGCGCGGGGGGTTTCCGACCGGGGAGTCCCGGAAATGGCATCCGGACGGCTCTCTCGCGGCAAAGCGGATCATGACCGAGGACGGCCACCACCCACTCGCGGAACTCGAATGGGACGAGCACGGAGAGCAGACCCTTTCCTGGTACGCACCGGGGTTCAGACCGGAGTAGCGCGTGCGACGCACTCGCCGCAGACCTCACCACAGGAACGCGTCCCTCGTACGCGTCAATCTCGACGGAGGCGTGCTGCGGGAGCGTGGCGGGGACATCCAGGTGTTGAGGGGCCACGACCAGCGCCGCGCGTGATCTACCCCTTCCCCACCTCGAACCAGACCCCCTTCCCCGACGCCCCGAGCGCCTCCGTCCCCCACCGGCCCTCCGTGACGGCGTCCACGATCCACAGGCCCCGGCCCGATTCGCCGTCGTAGCCCTGGAGAAGGGACGGGGGCGTCCGGTCGTCGTCGTAGACGGTCACCCGCACGGGGCCCTCCGGGCTGGTGATCAGCAGTAAATGGGCGCCGGAACTCTTCGCGTGCAGACAGGAGTTGGTGACCAGCTCCGAGGTGCACAGGACCGCGTCGTCCACCAGCGCGTCGAGCCGGAGGGCTCGCAGGACGGAGGCGACGAAGTCGCGGGCGATACGGGGAGTGGTGTCCAGGGGAGGGCAGTTGAGGGCGTATTTGGGCATGGCTCGTCAACTCCAACTTGCTTGAGGCATGGGTGAGTTGAGGCAAGGAGAGGGCCGGCTGGCAGCACTCACCGTGCCGGGCACGCCACCGAAAGTAGACTGCAACGTATATGCACTGCAAGCTATATGCCGGATGGGCACCCGACCGTGTGACCCGTGCCATGCTTTCCCGGCAGCCCCGTTCAGCAGGACGACCAGGGAGAAGGGCGGATGCCGCTAAGGAGCAACCCGACAGCTCGACAGCAGCGCTTGGGCGCTGAAGTTCGCAAGATGCGCGAACGGGCCGGGATAACCGCTCTGGCCGCTGCCGCGTTCCTCGGGTCGAGCCCCATGTACCAGAGCCATGTGGAAACCGGCCGCAGCGGGATCAGCGAGGAGCGGATCCGCCGTCTGGCCGCGCATTGCGCATGCGACGACCCGGCGTACGTCGACGCGTTGGTGAGCATGGCGAACGAGCGCGGCAAGGGGTGGTGGGAGGAGTACCGGGGCACCGTGGCTCCGCAGGGGCTCGCTCTGGCGGAGTCCGAGTATCACGCCACTCGCATCCGCACCTTCCAAGTCGTGCATATCCCTGGGCTGCTGCAGACCGAGGAGCACATGCGGGCCCTGTTCAACTACGCATCGCGAACACCCCCAGGCGACGTGGAGACGTTCGTGGCGTACCGCTCTCAACGCCAGCATGTCCTCGACGAGCCCTCCGGAACGCCGTACGAAGCCATCGTCCACGAGGCGGCTCTTCGCATCCGCGTAGGCGGCCGCGACACGACCCGGACCCAGCTGAAGCGGCTCCTCGAACGATCGGACGCTGCCAACGTGACCGTCCGTGTGCTGCCTTTCGACACGGACGACTTCGCCGGAACCGGCTACTCGATGCTCTACCTGCACGGGCCGGTCCCCCGGCTGGACACCGTGCAGATCGATACGGGCCACGACAGCGAGTTCTTCGACGCCGAGGCACGCTTGTTGCAGTATCGACGGCGATACGAGCGGGTGACGGCGGCGGCTCTCCCTGTTGCGGAGTCCCGAGATCTCATCGCCCGCATTGCCCACGAGCTGTGAAAGGAACCGACGTGCCCGACGCCCTCCGCTGGCAGAAGTCGTCCTTCTCAGGCGCCGACGCTGGTGACACCTGTGTCGAACTCGCCCCCGCCTCCGCCGCGATACACATACGCGAAAGCGACACCCCCACCACCCACCTCACCACCACCCCCACCCCCCTCCACGCCCTCCTCGCCACCCTCAAAGCAGGCACCCTTGGCCGTCGTTGACCCGCAGCGGGCCCTCGGCGCGGTTCTCGGGGCCGCCGTCGGGGACGCGCTGGGCGCGCCCTTCGAGTTCGGGCCCGAGGGGGCGTTCTCCGCGCGCTTCCCGAAGGCCGGGCAGGGTGGGGAGATGTGCGGAGGCGGCGGCTGGGACCCGGGTGAGGCGACCGACGACACGCAGATGGCCGTCCTCGTCGGGGAGTCGCTCGTCGAGCACGGCGGGCTCGAACTGCCCGACGTCTTCCGGCGGTTCCAGCGCTGGGCCACCGCCGGCCCCAAGGACATCGGCATCCAGACCGAGGACGTCCTCACCAGCGGCGACCCCTGGGACCTCGCCGCGGCCATCCACTTCCAGGTGAACCTACGGGCCGCAGGCAACGGCGCGTTGATGCGGGCCGCCACGTCGGCCGTGTACTTCGCGCCGGACGGGCGGGACCGCACCATGGACGCGGCCCGGCGGCTGTCCGCACTCACGCACGGCGACCCGGCGGCCTGGGAAGGCACCGCCGCCTTCCACGAGCTGGTCCGGGTCGCGCTGGCCGGAGGCGACCCGCTGGCCGCGCTCCCGGAGACCCTGGCCGCGCTCCGCCCCGACCACCGCACCCGGTACGAGGTCGTCCTCGCCCCCGACTGGCACCCCGACCAGGCCACCGAGTTCAACGGCGCCGTCTGGCCCTGCCTCGGCTCCGCAGTCTGGGCCGTACGGACGACCGGCGACTACGAGGACGCCGTACGCGCGGCCGTCGACCTCGGCGGCGACACCGACACGGTCGCGGCGGTGACCGGAGGGCTCGCGGGGGCCGTGTACGGCGCCGAGGCCATCCCGGAGCGGTGGCTGGAGCCGCTGCACGTGCCCCTCCCCGGATTCGGGGAGCGCGTACTGCGCACGCCCGAACTCATCGGCCTGGCAACGCGGTTGGCGGCTCAGGAGGCGTCCTGACAGCCTCAGCCGTCGCCCGGCTCGTAGGCGCTGATGACGTACTCGGCCTCGTCGTCGATGGCGTTCTCGTCCATGTCCAGGGTGATCCGCGAGGGATACCCGCCGGCGGCGTACTCCACCTCCGCCGTGTCCGCCTGCTCGTGCCAGGCCCTCTCCAGCCGGTCCAACAGGTCGCCGATCTTGGGAATCCGGTCAAGCCCCTGCTCCACCATCCACCGGCTGTCGTCGTCGAGGCCGACGGCCTCGGCCACCTTGCCGTCCCGGACCGTCACACGGAAGGTCCCCGCCAGGACCTGAGAGTTCGACGTGAGTGTGTAGACGTACGAGGCAGGCTCTTGCCACGTGATGTCGATCCGCGCCGTGGTGTCCTTCGGCGAGGCTCTCCCGGTCGGTTCGGGAGGCGTCTCGCCGTCACAGGCGACGGTCGCCCCCACCATCCCCGCGATCAGCGCGGCAGCTGAGAGGACGGAACGAGCGCGGGAGCGTAAGAGAGTCACGGCGACCCCATTTCTGAGCGGCTGTGATGAGGACGCCGCCCGCCTGCGGAACGTTCGGGTCCACACTCCCCGCCCTCGATGCCGCTCCGCAGCGGCGCCCCTACAGCGCCCGCAACGCCCCCGCCGTAGCCCTGGTCAGGCTCTCCAGATACCCCTTCGGCAGCTTCGGTGCCCGGACGACCACCGAGCGCCAGTACAGCGGCCCGGAGATCACGTCCAGGGCCAGGTCCTCGTCCACGCCCTCCCGGACCTCGCCCCGGGCGACCGCCGCCGCGACGATCCCGGTGGCGACACTCTGCTGGCCCTCCCGCAACGCCTTCTGCATGGCCTCGGCGATCTCCGGGTTGCGGGCGGCCTCGGCCTGGAGGTCGGGGATGATCTGGCCGGCGACAGGGTGGCGCAGGGCGCGGGACGTGACCTCGTAGAGGAGCCGGAGGTCGCCCTCCAGGGAGCCCGTGTCCGGCATCGGCAGGCCCTGCACCGCCACCGCCGAGACCAGGTCGAGGACCAGGTGCAGCTTGGAGCGCCAGCGCCGGTACACCGCCGTCTTGCCGACGCCCGCGCGGCGCGCGATCCCCTCGATGGACATCCGGGCGTAGCCGACGGCCGCCAGTTCCTCGAAGACCGCCCCCCGGATCGCCTCGGTCACGTCCTCCCGGAGCACGGCCGCCCCGGCGGGAGCCCGGCGGCGCGGCCGTGGCGGCGGCTGCGCTGCGGAGGGGTCGGCGTTCGTCGTCATGGCTCACAGCATAGGGGCGTGACGACGAAACGGTTGCGTTCCGACGCTGAAACGGCATACTCTCGCGTTGCGACGATACGGTCCCGTCCCGACGTAAGAGCAGGGCAAGGACGACGTAAGAAGCACAGTCACGTCCGCGGGACGCCCCCACACACAAGCGACCCCACCAGCGCCCCCACCAGCGACCTCACTAGCGAAAGCAGCGGATGTGAGCCAGGTCCTCCACACACCGCCCCCGACCACGGCGGACACCCCCCGAGCCACCCCCGCCCCCGCCCCCGCCCCCGCCGAGACCCCGGCCCAGCTCGCCGAGCGGTACGGACTCAGCGTCAGCGGGGCCCGCCCCTCGCTCGGCGCGTACGTCCGGCAGCTGTGGGCCAGACGGCACTTCATCACCGCCTTCGCCACGGCCAAGCTGACCGCGCAGTACAGCCAGGCGAAGCTGGGCCAGGTCTGGCAGATCGCGAACCCGCTACTCAACGCGGCGGTGTACTACCTGATCTTCGGTCTGCTGATGGGCACCAAGAAGGGCGTGCCGGACTACGTCCCGTTCCTCGTGACCGGCGTGTTCGTGTGGACCTTCACGCAGAGCTCGATCATGGCGGGCACCCGGGCCATATCCGGCAGCCTCGGCCTGGTCCGGGCCCTGCACTTCCCCCGGGCCTCACTGCCCCTGTCGTTCTGCCTGCAGCAGCTCCAGCAGTTGCTGTTCTCGATGGCCGCGCTGGTCGTGATCCTGCTCGCGTTCGGGGTACCGGTCGCCGCGTCCTGGCTGCTGATCGTTCCCGCGCTGACGCTTCAGTTCGTGTTCAACGCCGGTGTCGCGATGGTGATGGCGCGGATCGGCGCCAAGACGCCCGACATCTCGCAGCTGATGCCGTTCGTGCTGCGTACGTGGATGTACGCGTCGGGCGTGATGTTCAGCATGGACCACATCCTCGCCGACCGGGACATGCCGGCCTTCGTTCACCTGCTGCTGGAGCTCAACCCGGCCGCCGTCTACATCGACCTCATGCGCTTCGCGTTGATCGACAGCTTCCACGCGGGCCAACTGCCGTCCCACGTCTGGGCGATCGCCGCGGGCTGGGCGCTCGTCGCGGGCGTCGGCGGGTTCATCTACTTCTGGAAGGCTGAGGAGACGTACGGCCGTGGCTGACATCGACACGATCACCCCCACCCCCACCGTTCCCGGCACGCGCCAGGAGGCCGCCCCGCACACCCCCGTCGAACTCGTCCCCACCGTCATCGCCGACTCCGTCGACATCGTCTACCGCGTCAACGGAACCGGCGCCGGTCGCGGCACCGCCACCGCCGCGCTCAACCGCATCCTGCGGCGGAGGAAGTCCGAGCAGGCGGCCGGTGTCCGCAAGGTGCACGCCGTGCGGAACGTGTCGTTCACCGCGTACCGGGGCGAGGCCATCGGGCTGATCGGGACGAACGGCTCCGGCAAGTCGACCCTCCTCAAGGCCGTCGCCGGACTCCTCCCCGTCGAGAACGGCCGGATCTACACCGACGGCCAGCCCTCCCTGCTCGGCGTCAACGCGGCCCTGATGAACGACCTCACGGGCGAGCGGAACGTCCACCTCGGCGGGCTCGCCATGGGGATGTCCCGGGAGCAGGTCAAGGAGCGGTACGAGGAGATCGTCGACTTCTCGGGCATCAACGAGAAGGGGGACTTCATCACGCTCCCCATGCGCACGTACTCCTCCGGCATGGCGGCGCGGCTGCGGTTCTCCATCGCCGCCGCCAAGGACCACGACGTACTGCTGATCGACGAGGCCCTGGCCACCGGCGACCGCTCCTTCCAGAAGCGGTCCGAGGCGCGGATTCGTGAGCTGCGCAAGCACGCGGGGACGGTGTTCCTCGTCAGCCACAACAACAAGTCGATCCGGGACACATGTGACCGGGTGCTGTGGCTGGAGCGGGGGGAGCTTCGCCTGGACGGGCCCACGGACGAGGTGTTGAAGGAGTACGAGAAGTTCACCGGCGGGAAGAAATAGATCATCTCTCCAGGAACGTGAACAACGCCTCCCACCTGTCCACGATCTCCTTCGTCCCGTAGCGTCGGATGTTCTCCCTCGCCTTGTCGCCCATCCGGTCCCGCAGGGCCTTGTCGGTCATCAACTGGTCCAGTCTGCGGGCCAGTTCGCCCGTGTTGCCTGGGGTGGCGAGCAGCCCGTCCTCGCCGTCGCGGACGATCTCGTGGACGCCGGGGGCGCAGTCGAAGGCGACGCAGGGGACGCCCATCGCCATGGCTTCCATGAGGGCGAGGGGGAAGCCCTCGCCGCGTGAGGACAGGGCGAAGACGGAGCCGCCGCGCAGGGCGCCCGGGACGTCGTTCGTGCGGCCCATCCAGGACACCGAGTCGTCGAGACCCAGGGCCGTGCACTGCTTCCTCAGAAGCTCCTCGTCCTCGCCGGAGCCGTAGACGAGGAGGGCCCAGTCGGGGTGGCGGGGGGCCACCTCCGCCCAGGTGTCGAGGAGCATGTCGACGCCCTTCTCGTCGCTGAGCCGGCCGATGCTGACGACGGCCTTCCCGGTGCGCGGCGAGGGCGTCTCCGGCAGCCAGGGCACGGCGTTGGGCAGATACGAGGCGTTGTCGAGGCCCTCGCCGATCCACAGGTCGGCGTCCTCGCGGGTGAGGACCAGCATGCGGTCGACGTCCCGGTAGTGCCTGAGCACCCGCTGGAAGCGTGAGGAGCGGCGCGAGGTCTCGAAGGACTCGTGGCTCATCCCGATGACGGTCAGCCCGGCCGTGTCGGCGAGCCTCACCCACTCCATCGCCCACACCTGGGTCACGATCACGACCCCGCCGGGGCGCGCGGCCCGGAAGAGGCCGGTCAGCACGGTCGCCCTGTCCCGCATGCTCGCGTCCCGCGCCCGGCCGGGGGCGGGCGGCTGGCCGTCGTACAACCGCGTGGTGGGGTACGGGAGTTCGCCGAGGTCGTGCGGGTCCTCGGGGGTGGTGATCCCGATGACGTGGACGCGGTGGCCGCGCTCGGCGAGGAGGCGGGCCAGGTGGTGGGACCAGCTGGTCACGCCGCCCAGCTCGTCGACACTGTTGGCGACGAGGAAGACGTCCCGCGACCCGGCCCCACGTGCCTCGTCCCGCCCGGTCACTTGCGCCTCCACTCGGAGAAGAACTGGTCGACGACGCTCTGCGCCGCCGTCCCCTTGTCGTACTCGCCGAAGTCGGCCGTGAACCGCTCCCGCGCGGCGGCGTACTTGAGCGTCTGGTCCTCCAGCGGCATCGACCGCAGTACGGAGTACAGCTCGTCCTCCGTGCGCACGATCGGGCCCGGAGCCCGTTCGAGGAGGTCGAAGTAGGTGCCGCGGCCCTCGTGCACGTACTCCTCGTAGTCGTAGGTGAAGAAGAGCATCGGGCGGTCCAGGAGCGCGTAGTCGAACATCACCGACGAGTAGTCCGTGATCAGCGCGTCCGCGAGGGCGAGGACGGGGGTCACGTCGTGGTGCGCCGATACGTCGATGACCTTGCCCCGCACCGACGGCGGGAGCACGACGTGGTTGAGGTAGTGGGCGCGGACGAGGAGGACGTACTCGTCGCCGAAGGTCTCCGCGAAGCGCTCCACGTCGAAGGGGAGGGTGAACCGGCGCTGCCCCTGGTGCCGGAAGGTGGGGGCGTAGAGCAGGATCTTCTTGTCCGCCGGGATCGCCGAGAGCTCCTCGATGCCCAACTCGGCGACCAAGCGGGCGCGTTCGGAGGTGCGCCGGGCCCGTACGAGCGCGTCGTTGCGCGGGTAGCCGACCCTCAGCAGCACCTTCTCCCGCAGCCGGAAGGCCTTCGCCAGGGTGCGGACGTCGTGCTCCGAGCGGATCAGGAAGTGGTCGAAGCGGTCGAGGGTGGCCTGTTGTTCGGCCTGCTCGGCGCGGGTCTTGAGCTTCCAGCCGGGCTCGTCGAAACCCATGCGCTTGAGCGCGGAGCCGTGCCAGGTCTGGACGTAGGTCGTGCCGGGGCGCTTGGTCAGCTTCAGCGGGAAGCTCTGGTTGTCGATCCAGAACTCGGCGCGGGCCAGTGCCCGCAGATACGGCAGCGACCAGCGGCGGACGAGGGTGGCGTCGGCGGGGAACCCCTGCGGACGGCCGCCCGCGTACGACCACACCGCCTCGAAGTCGAGCCCCTGGCGGCGCATCTCCTCGTAGATCGCCCGGGGGCTGTCGCTGTACTGCCGGCCGAGGTGGCTCTCGAACACCACCAGGCGCCGGCGCATCGGCATGCGCTGGAGAACCTCGTGATAGAGGCGGATTTTGGTGTCTCCGGAGGTGGCCTTCTTGCGGAGCGCCTTGGCCTTGCGGTAGCCGGACTTGGCGAGCCGGCCAGGGGTCCCCTGGAGGCCCCGGGTGACGAGGACGTTGGCCTTCTTGTCGGGGACCAGCCGGAAGGCGAGGTGGCCCCGGGCGGAGATCTGCGGCTCGATCCGGTCGGCGACCAGCCGGGTGAGGCGCGGGCGGACCGGCAACTTTCCGGTGGCCAGGCCCGGTTCGGCGGCGGTGAGCCTGCTGGAGGTGCGCTCGCCGTCGACGTCCAGATGGAGGCGTACGTCCCAGACGGCGTCCACGATGCCCAGCGGGCGGAGGGTCTTGGAGAGGTTGACGCCGGCCTGCCAGGAGACGTACGGGCCGTCGTGCCGGACGGTCGTCACGGGCACCCGGAAGGTCTGGAACCGCACACCCGGGCGGCGGGCGTAGAACTCCAGCGAGGCGGTGAGCCGGGCAGCGGGCGGGATGACCCCGAGCGGGTTGGTGACGCGCCCGGCGAGCCGGACACCGCCCCTGCCGGCCGCCTCCTCCGCGTACTCCGTCAGCTCGTTGCGCAGGAACAGCTTCCGGACCGGGCGGGCGTGGTAGCCGAGTTCGGTGACGTCCAGGATCCGGCGCGCGAAGGGGTCCTCCTCGATGTGGTCGGCGCACCAGTAGATCCGTCCGTCGCGTTCGACGAGGGGCGCGGAGACCTTGTCGCGGTTGGTGAGCGTGTCCACGGCGGGCAGCAGGTTGTCCCAGTCGCTCATCCGCAGGAGATAGGCGCAGATGGCGTGGATGGGCTCGACCTCGTCGTACGCCGCCGGGTCGATCGACGTCAGATAGGCGCGGGCCAGCTCCGCGAACTCCCGGCGGTAGGCCGCGTCCCGGAAGGGCAGGTCACGCAGATGCAGCACCAGGTCGTGCTTGAGGAACTTGACGTCCTTGTGGAACTTCAGCTCCTTCATGCCCTTGTCGGCGAGGAGCCGGTCGACCCGGCGGTGGATCTCCATACGGTGCGCGAAGTTGGCGATCTCGGCCCGCCGGTTGCTGATCGACTTGGCCGCCGTCTTCTCGACGACGTTCCAGTCGTAGACCCGGTTGGGGATCAGGGTGATCCGGCGGGCGGCGGTGTACGCCTGGGCGGAGAAGAAGAGATCCTCGTAGTGGATGCCGACGGGGAACAGCAGGCCGTTGTCGACCAGGAAGTCCCGGCGGTAGCACTTGTTGGTGGACAGGGTGTCGTAGACCAGCAGGTCGGGCAGCTCGGAGACCGAGTCGAGGGTACGGGTGCGGGCGTACAGCCACGGGTACCACTTGACCTCCTTGCGCGTCCGCGTGTCCACGTGGACGCGGACGCAGAGGCCGGAGACGAGGTCGGCGCCGGTGGTCTCGGCGGCCTCCAGCATGTTCCGGCAGGCGTTCCGCTCCAGGACGTCGTCGCTGTCGAGGAAGAGGACGTACTCGCCCCGGGTCTCCCGGATGCCCTGGTTGCGGGGCGCGCCGCAGCCGCCGCTGTTCACGGGGAGCCGGTACGCCCGTACGCGGTCCGGGTGCTCGGCGGCGAGGCGGGCGGCCACCTCGTACGAGCCGTCCGTGCTGTGGTCGTCGACGATCACGACCTCGACGCTCCGCAGCGTCTGCTCCAGCACCGAGCGGACGGCCGTGGGAAGCCGGGCCTCGTCGTTGTAGACGATCACGACGACGGACATGGCGGGTCGCTGGTCCACGCCGACATTCACCCCATTAGTTCTGTTCGTCCCTGCTTCTACCCTCTATAAGCGGTGGCGCGCTTCAGGGCCACTTGGGTAGATGTCAATGGGTGAATACAGGTTCCGCGCCCGCGCTACGCGCCGGAGACAGGCTGACACGGACACAGGGGCGCCCCCGGGCTCCGATGAACCCGGGGGCGCCCCCGTCGTCGTACGCGTACCGCCGTACCGCTACGAGTGGCTGCGCAGCAGTGTCCGCATCGTCCGCATCGCCACCGACAGGTTCGCGAGGTCGAACGCGTCGGAGCTCTGGATGTCCTCCAGGGTCGTGCGCGCCCGGCCGAGGAGCGCCGCGTTCTTCTGCTCCCACACCTTGAAGCGCTGCTCGGGTGTGGAGGTGCCGTTGCCCGCCGAGAGCACCTCCGCGGTGAGGGAGGCGTGGGCCGCGTACAGGTCCTCGCGGATCGCGGCGCGGGCCATGGACTGCCAGCGGTCGGCGCGGGGCAGCTCGATGATGCGGTCCATGAGCTGGGTGATGCGCAGCCGGTCGGCGAGGTCGTAGTACACCTCGGCGACCTCCATCGGCGTCCGGCCGACCCGGTCGGCGACGGCGACGATGTCGAGCGTGGGGAAGGCCGAGGAGAAGCCCGCGACCCGGGTGGCCAGCTCCTCCGGGACCCCGGCGCCCGTCAGCTCGTCGTAGATCTTCTGGTACCACTCCAGGTCCGCGCCGCGCAGCAGCTTGGGCAGCTCGCCCCAGACCAGGTGCACGTCCTCCTTGAAGAAGTCGATGGTCCCGCTGAGCTCCAGCGGCTGCGGCCGGTTGTTGAGCAGCCAGCGCGTACCGCGCTCGACGAGGCGGCGGGAGTGCAGCCGGATCCGGGTCTGGACGGCCGCGTCGACCGTGTTGTCCAGGCCCTCGACCGCGTCCCACACCGCGCCCGACCCGAAGATCGCGCGGGACGCGGTCTGCGCCCGGACGATCTCCTCCAGGGAGGCCCCGGTCTCCTCCCGCAGCCGGTGCAGGAAGCTCGTACCGCCGGTGTTGACCGTGTCGTTGACCAGCAGGGTCGTGACGATCTCCCGGCTCAGCGGGTGGCTCTCGACATGCTCGGGGAACCGCTCGTGCAGCGCGGCAGGGAAGTACGCGTGCAGCAGCTTGCGCAGGTACGGGTCGTCCGGCAGCGAGGTGTGCAGCAGTTCGTCGGCGACCGTGATCTTCGTGTAGGCGAGGAGGACGGCCGTCTCGGGGCCGGTGAGGCCCTGCCCGGTGCCCAGGCGCTCGCGGATCTGCCGGTCGGTGGGCAGGAATTCGAGCGCCCGGTCGAGGTGGCCCTCGCGCACCAGGTGGCGCATGAAGCGCTGCTGGGCGTGGAGCATGTCCTTGGACTGGGCGAGGGCGTTGGCGATCGCCGTGTTCTGCGCGTAGTTGTTGCGCAGGACTAGACGGCCGACCTCGTCGGTCATCTCGGCGAGCAGCTTGTTACGCTGCTTGACGGTCATGTCGCCGTCGGTGACCAGGCCGTTGAGCAGGATCTTGATGTTCACCTCGTGGTCGGAGGTGTCCACGCCCGCGCTGTTGTCGATGGCGTCGGTGTTGACCCGCCCGCCCTTCTGCGCGAACTCGATCCGGCCCAGCTGGGTCAGTCCGAGGTTGCCGCCCTCGCCGACGACCTGGACCCGCAGGTCGCCGCCGTCCACCCGGATGGCGTCATTGGCCTTGTCGCCGACGTCCGCGTGGGACTCGGTGGAGGCCTTGACGTACGTACCGATGCCGCCGTTCCACAGCAGGTCGACCGGCGCCTTGAGGATGGCCTTCATCAGGTCGGCCGGGGTCATCTTGGCGACCTTCTCCTCGATGCCGAGGACGTCCCGGATGTGGGCGTTGATCGGGATCGCCTTGGCGGTACGCGGGAAGACGCCGCCGCCGGTGGAGATCAGATCGGTGTCGTAGTCCTCCCAGCTCGACCGGGGCAGTTCGAAGACCCGGCGGCGCTCGGCGTACGAGGTGGCCGCGTCCGGGTTCGGGTCGATGAAGATGTGCCGGTGGTCGAAGGCGGCGACGAGCCGGATGTGCTCGCTGAGCAGCATGCCGTTGCCGAACACGTCACCGGACATGTCGCCGATGCCGACGACCGTGAAGTCCTCGCTCTGGGTGTCGACGCCCAGCTCCCGGAAGTGCCGCTTGACCGACTCCCAGGCACCGCGCGCGGTGATGCCCATGCCCTTGTGGTCGTAGCCGGCGCTGCCGCCGGAGGCGAAGGCGTCCCCGAGCCAGAAGTTGTAGTTCTCGGCGACCCCGTTGGCGATGTCGGAGAAGGTCGCGGTGCCCTTGTCGGCGGCGACGACGAGATAGGTGTCGTCCTCGTCGTGCCGGACGACGTCCGACGGCGGTACGACCTCGCCGGCGACCATGTTGTCGGTGATGTCGAGCAGGGCGGAGATGAAGGTCTTGTAGCTGCGGATGCCCTCGGCCAGCCAGGCGTCCCGGTCCACGGACGGGTCCGGGAGCTGCTTGGCGACGAAGCCGCCCTTGGCGCCGACGGGCACGATGACGGTGTTCTTGACCATCTGCGCCTTGACCAGGCCCAGGATCTCGGTCCGGAAGTCCTCCCGCCGGTCGGACCAGCGCAGCCCGCCCCGGGCGACCTTCCCGAACCGCAGGTGCACGCCCTCGACGCGCGGCGAGTACACCCAGATCTCGAACGCCGGACGCGGCGCCGGGAGGTCGGGGATGGCCTGCGGGTCGAACTTCATGGAGACGTAGTCGTGCGGCTTGCCGCCTGCGGCCTCCTGGAAGAAGTTCGTGCGCAGCGTCGCCTTGATGACGGTGAGGAAGGACCGCAGGATCCGGTCCTCGTCGAGGCTCGCGACCTGGTCGAGGGCCGCGTCGACCTCTTCGAGGAGCGCGTCGACGATCTCCCGGCCGGCCCGCTGCCGGTCCGGTGACATCCGCGCCTCGAACAGCGACACGAGCAACCGGGTGGTGTGGACGTTGTTGCGGAGGGTGTCCTCCATGTAGTCCTGGCTGAAGGTGGACCCGGCCTGCCGCAGGTACTTGGCGTACGCGCGCAGCACCATGGCCTGCCGCCAGGTGAGGCCGGCGCTCAGCACGAGCGCGTTGAACCCGTCGTTCTCGGCCTGCCCGGTCCAGGTGGCGGCGAAGGCCTCCTGCACCCGCTCCCGGGCGTCGTCCCCGGCGTAGTCCACGCTCCCGGCCTGCGGCCTGGGCATGCGCAGCCCGAAGTCGTAGATCCAGGCGGTCGTCCGGTCCGCGCAGCGCAGCTCGTACGGCCGCTCGTCGATGACCTCGACGCCGATGCGGTTGAGGACGGGCAGCACCGCGGAGAGCGAGACGGAGCCGCCCTTGCGGTAGATCTTGAACCGGCGCTCGTCGGGGGCGGCGCCCACCGGCTCGTACAGGCTGAGCTCGAAGTCCTCGTCCTGTTCGAGCGCTTCGAGGCGGACGAGGTCCGCGACGGCCGTGCGCGGGTTGTGGTCGGCCTTGTAGCCCTCGGGGATGGCGTTCGCGTACCGGCGCAGCAGTTCGGCGGCGCGCTCCTCGCCGACCTCGGCGTTGAGCGCCTCGGCGAACCCGTCCGACCAGGAGCGGGCGGCCTCGACGAGCTTGGCCTCCAGGCGGTCCTTGTCGGCGTCGCTGAGGTGCTGGAGTTCGGTGCCCGGCTGGACGCGGACCACGAAGTGCAGCCGGGAGAGGATCGATTCGGTGTTCCAGGCGGTGAAGTCGACGCTGATGCCGCCCAGTTCCTCCTTCAGGATGTCGATGATCCTGAGGCGTACGCCGGTGGTGTAGCGGTCGCGCGGGAGGTAGACCAGCGCGGAGTAGTAGCGCCCGTACTCGTCCTGGCGGAGGTAGAGCCGCAGCCGCCGGCGCTCCTGGAGGTAGAGCACGGAGGTGACGATGGCGCGCAGTTCGTCGGCGGAGGTCTGGAACAGTTCGTCGCGCGGGTAGGTCTCCAGGATCTGGAGCAGGTCGCGCCCGTCGTGGCTGTTGGGCGAGAATCCGGCGCCCTTGAGGACGTCCTCGACCTTGCGGCGGACGACGGGCACCCGGCGCACGGACTCGGTGTAGGCGGCCGAGGAGAACAGTCCGAGGAAGCGCCGCTCACCGATCACGTTGCCCTCGGCGTCGAACTTCTTGACGCCCACGTAGTCGAGGTACGACGGCCGGTGGACGGTGGCCCGGCTGTTGGCCTTCGTCAGCACGAGGAGCTTGTGCTCCCGGGCCTTGGCGCGGGCGTCGGCGGGCAGCCGCTCGAAGGAGGAGCTGACGGGGTGGTGGTCGTGTCCGGCGTGGTGCGGGTCGGAGCGCAGGATGCCGAGGCCGGTGCCCGCGACGGCGGCCAGCGAGTCGTCCTTCCGGAGCTCGTACTCGCGGTACCCGAGGAAGGTGAAGTGGTCGTCGGCGAGCCAGCGCAGCAGCTCGCGGGCCTCCTCCACCTCCTGTTCGCGCAGGTCGTCGGCGGTGTGCTCGGCGGGCAGGCCGTCTGCGATCCGGACCGCCGCCTCCCGCATCTTCTCCCAGTCCTCGACGGCCTCGCGGACGTCGGACAGGACGCGCAGCAGATCGTTGTTGATCTGCTTGAGGTCCGCCCGGTCGGTCTCGCGGTCGATCTCGACGTGGATCCAGGACTCGATGTGCGCGTCGTGCGGCAGCGTCTCACCGGCGGCCACGGCGGCGGCCGCCGCGGCGACGGCGGCCGGCTCGATGATCAGCTCGACGAGCTTGCCGGTGACGTCCCGGCGGACGACGACCTGGGGGTGGATGACGACATGGATGCCGCGCCCCTGCCGCGACAGCTCATTGGTCACGGAGTCCACGAGGAAGGGCATGTCGTCGGTGACGACCTCGACGACGGAGTGGCTGCACGTCCAGCCGTTCTCCTCGACGGTCGGGGTGTGGACCCGTACGTTGGCCGTGCCCTGGGGGCGGTTCTCGGCCAGTCGGTAGTGGGAGTGGGCGGCTCCGAAGACGTCGACCGGGTCACGGCCGCTCAGGTCCTCCGGGGCGGTGTGCAGGTAGTAGCGCTGGAGGAACGCGAGCACGGTGTCGTGGTCCGGGATGCCGGACGTGGTCTCGCTCGTCGTCCCAGTCGGTAGATACCCCCCGACCGGGCTGTTCTCAGCTACCCGGGCGGCCCGTTCGAGCAGCTCGGCCTTGGCTTCGTCCAGCTTGGTCTGCATTGTCCTCTGGCTCCTGTCGCGCGCCGTTGCGTGACGTAGAAGGAAGTACGAACTCGTCCCCTCCGACGCGCCACCACGACACGGGGTGTCCGGTCTGATTCGACGCTATGCCGCGGGGTGAGATGAGCGGGGGGTAATCAGCCATTCTCGGTGCCCGGCAGGGGTGTGACGCTGCTCTCGGCACCGTCCGGCCCGTGGATGCACCCGGCGTCCCGGGAGCCCTGGTGGCTCCCTCCCGCCCGCGAGGACCAGCGACCGCCGCCCGGCCACGGATGTCGTCCGTGTGCGCCGGGCGCAGGGCAGGGACGAAGGCGTCCCCGCGAGCTATCGCGCTGATCACGCCACAAGGCTATCCCTCCGCAAGGGGGGCACGTCATGAGCCGTATGTGTACAAAACAAGGGGTCGAACTTTGACGTTCTGCACAGTACCCATCGCGCACTTTTGAGCTTACCTCCGCGCAACCGAGCTTATACGCGCTTTCGCCGGACCCGGATCCCGTACACCCCCCTTGGCAAACCTTCACCCCGGATGCACGTTGCCCAGGAAGCCATAGCCTGACGAAGGAAGCCCTGAGGTACCGAGGGGAGCCCCACCATGACGGCCAAGATCCTGATCGTGACCGGCGACGCGGCGGAGTCACTGGAGGTCCTGTACCCCTACCAACGCCTCCGTGAGGAGGGGTACGAGGTCCATATCGCCGCCCCCAGCCGCAAACAGCTCCGCTTCGTGGTCCACGACTTCGAACCGGGCTACGACACCTACACCGAGAAGCCCGGCTACAGCTGGCCCGCCGACCTGGCCTTCTCCGAGGTCGACCCCGGTCAGTACGTCGCCGTCGTCGTCCCCGGCGGCCGGGCCCCGGAGTATCTGCGCAACGACCCCGAGCTGCGCAAGATCCTGAAATCCTTCTTCGACACGGACAAGCCGGTGGCCCAGATCTGCCACGGCCCGCTGCTCACCGCCTCCGTGGACGCGCTCCACGGCCGCCGCGTCACCGCGTACCCCGCCCTCGAACTCGACATGCAGGCCGCCGGCGCCACCTTCCAGGACGCCGAGACCGTCGTCGACGGCACCCTCGTCTCCGCCCGCGCCTGGCCGGACCACTCCGGCTGGATGCGGGAGTTCCTCACGGTGCTGCGGGCGAAGGCGCCGGTGACGTAGGGGGTGAGGGCGGTCGGGTACTACGCCGCCAGCCGCTCGGCCTCGGCGACGGCCTCCTCCAGGGTGTCCACGACGGGCACACCGACCGGCTCCAGGCTGGCCCTGCTGTGGGAGCCCCCGGTGTAGAGCACGGCCTGAGCACCCACGTGCCGGGCGGCGACGGCGTCGTCGGCGGCGTCCCCGATCACGACGGTCCGTCTCGGCTCCACCCCCACGAGCCGGCGCAGATGCCGCACCATGTGCTCGGTCTTGCTGCCGCCGGAGGGCCCGGTGCGCCCGTCGACCCGGACGAAGTGCGGCTCGATCCCGAAGCCGCGCACCAGCGGAACCAGCTCCTCGTGCACATACATGCTGAGGATCGACTGACTGCGCCCCGCCGACAGCCACTCCGCGAGCAGCGACGGCACCCCGTCGGTCAGCCCACAGGCGACCCGGTGCTCCGCGTAGTACCGGTGGAAGACCACATCCATGGCCTCCCACTCCTCGTCCGTGGGCAGCCGCCCGATCAGCCGCTCATAGAACTTCGGCACCGGCACGCAGTACAGCTCCCGGTACCGCTCCAGCGTGATCGGCTCGATCCCGAGCTCCGCGAACGCCGCGTTCGTCGCCCCGATGATCGCCTCGTTGTCATGGAACAGGGTCCCGTTCCAGTCCCAGACGATATGAGCCCCGACACCATTCATCCCCATCCCCACAACGTACCCCGCCCCCCTGACAACCCATTCCCGGCCACCGACCACACCGCCTGGGAGCCCCCGCCACCTGCAGCTGCGGGCACTCCCTACATAGCTGCGGGCAGTCGTGCCGCTGGGCGACGCCCGCCCACGGCCCATACGTAGGTAGCTGCGGGCAGTCGTGCCGCTGGGGCGATGGGGGTCCCTCCCGCTCGAGCGAAGCCGAGAGTGGGGGAGGGTGGGCGCAGCGGCACCCGGCAAGCGCCGGCAAGCGCCGGCAAGCGAAACCCGGCCCCCGCCCAGCCCCAGCAGGCGGCACCCACCCAGGCCGTACGTGGCTCCGGCCCAGCGGGGGGCACCGCGACACCATGCCCGCCCGGACCGCTCAGCCCCCCAACCCCACCAGGTTGGGAATCTCCTGCGTCGCGTACCAGAGCAGCTCGTGATCGTCCGCCCCGTCCACGATGAACTGCGCGTCGTCATCCCCCTGGTCCGCCGCCCCCAACGCGTCCGCCGCCTCCCCCACCTCCCCCTCGGCCTCCACCGAGTCGACATGCACAGCCGCCGCCTTGCCCAACGACACCGGCCCGGCCACCCGCACCTCACCGAGCGCCACCGGATCGAGCCCCCGGTCGGGATCGGCCACCGCGTCCCGGTCGGCCACATCCAGGGCCACGACGACCCGCCGCCGAGCAGCCCCCGGATCCACGGCCACCAGCCGCAACGACGCCAGCGCCGCCCGGTTCAGCGCCGCGTACTCCAACTCCTCGATGTCGTCGGACAGATACCACTCCCGCAGAGCCGGCGTGACGGCGTACGCGACGAACGCCCCCTCCCCCAGCTCACCCGTCTTGTACGCCTCGGCGAGCCCGGGAAGGGTCAGGGGGACGTAGACGCGCATGGCATGCCGCTTTCGTAGTCGTGATCTCGGAGCACCTCGAAAGCTTCGTCGCAGAGGTCCCCGCGAAGCCTCCGGAGGGCCTTCAGGATACGTGCGGGCGTCCCCTTTCGAGCCCCCGCCCAGCCCCCCGGACGCGTCCACCCCAGGCCCGCCACCTCACCCGGCACACCCCTGCCCCGCCGGGCCCGGCACCCCTCCCGCTCACCCTGATAGGTGAATCTCCCGCGCCCCCCGGCAGACCCCCACACCTCCTTGCGACGCCCCCCTCCGGCCTCGTACAAGATCCCCATCGCCAAGTTACCGACCGGTACCGGCGGCCTCACCGACGAACGGGGTTTTCCGATGAACAAGGTCATGACCAGGACCAGGCGCCACCCCGGCACCCGCCCGCCCGTACGCCACGACAGCCGCCGCCCCGGCCGCACCCCCGCCCGCACGACCCCGGCGGCCGGCCGCCCCTCCACACCCCAGCCCCAGCCCCCGACCACCCCCGTTCCCGCACCCCACCCCCGCCCCACCGACCGCTTCGCCGACCTCCTCCTCGCCGTACTGAGCGGCCGACGCCCGGTCCACAGCATGCTGCGCCACACCGCGGGAAGGGCCTACGACGACCTCGCCTGGCTGGCCGAACGCGGCCCGCTGCGCTTCACCCACGGCGCCCACCCCGTCGTCCGGGACATCGGCTACTACGTGGCGGGCCCCGGCGCCCTGGAGGTCTTCGCCCGCATCGGCGCGGGCGACCGCCTCCGCGCCATGGCCTTCCGCCTGGAACACGGCCCCGACCACCGCTGGCGCTGCACAGCCGTGGAACTGGGCGGCCCGAAGCTCCCCCACCCGGACGACGACTGAGCGACCGCTCCGCCCCGACGCACCGGACGTCGACCCCAGCCGAAACACACGACGACCGGGACGCACGAGGGGCCGGACACCCGAAGATGCCCGGCCCTTCACAGCCTCACGGCCTGCTACTCACCACTCATGGTCACCGCTCGCCGCTCGCGGAGCGACGACCCTCACTTCTTACGGCGACGGCTCGTCTTCCCCTGCTGCTTACGCCGCTCCGCACGCGTGAGACCGTCGGCCTCGGAGCGCACGGGCTCGTCCTCGGGCAGGTCGCCCTCGACGATGCCGCCCTCGCCGTCGACGGTCGGCGCGGAGAAGTGGAGGCGGTCACGGCGCTGCGGGGCCTCCAGGCCCTTGGCGCGGATCTCCGGCCGGGACGCGCCCGCCTGGGCCGGCACCGCGTCGCTCTTGTCGAGGGACGGCTTCGAGTCCTCGACCGGGACCTCCTCGACCTGCTGCTCGACCTGGACCTCCAGGTTGAACAGATAGCCGACGGACTCCTCCTTGATGCCCTCCATCATGGCGGTGAACATGTCGAAGCCCTCGCGCTGGTACTCGACCAGCGGGTCCTTCTGGGCCATCGCGCGCAGGCCGATGCCCTCCTGGAGGTAGTCCATCTCGTAGAGGTGCTCACGCCACTTGCGGTCCAGCACCGACAGCACGACCCGGCGCTCCAGCTCACGCATGATCTCGGAGCCGAGCTGCGCCTCACGCGCCTGGTACTGCTCGGTGATGTCGTCCTTGATGGACTCGCCGATGAACTCGGCGGTCAGCCCGGCCCGGTCCCCGGCGGCCTCCTCCAGCTCCTCGACGGTGACCTTCACCGGGTAGAGCTGCTTGAAGGCGCCCCACAGCCGGTCGAGGTCCCACTCCTCGGCGAAGCCCTCGGCGGTCTCGGCGGTGATGTACGCGTCGATGGTGTCGTCCATGAAGTGCTGGATCTGCTCCTGCAGGTCCTCGCCCTCCAGGACGCGGCGGCGCTCGCCGTAGATGACCTCGCGCTGCCGGTTGAGGACCTCGTCGTACTTGAGGACGTTCTTCCGGGTCTCGAAGTTCTGCTGCTCGACCTGCGACTGGGCGGAGGCGATCGCGCGGGTGACCATCTTGTTCTCGATCGGGACGTCGTCCGGCACATTGGCCATGGACATCACGCGCTCGACCATCTGGGCCTTGAACAGCCGCATCAGGTCGTCACCGAGCGAGAGGTAGAAGCGGGACTCACCGGGGTCGCCCTGACGGCCGGAACGACCGCGCAGCTGGTTGTCGATACGGCGGGACTCGTGCCGCTCGGTGCCCAGCACGTACAGCCCGCCGAGCTCCTTGACCTCCTCGAACTCCGCCTTGACCGCTTCCTCGGCCTTCGCGAGAGCCTCGGGCAGGGCGTGCGCCCACTCCTCGATGTGCTCCTCGGGGTCGAGGCCGCGCTGGCGCAGCTCCGCCTCGGCGAGGTCGTCGGGGTTGCCGCCGAGCTTGATGTCCGTACCACGGCCGGCCATGTTCGTCGCGACGGTCACGGCGCCCCTGCGGCCGGCCTGGGCGACGATCGTCGCCTCCCGGTCGTGCTGCTTGGCGTTGAGCACCTCGTGCTGGACGCCGCGCTTGCTCAGCTGCTGCGAGAGGTACTCGGACTTCTCGACCGACGTCGTACCGACGAGGATCGGCTGGCCCTTCTCGTGCTTCTCGACGATGTCGTCGACGACCGCCTCGAACTTCGCGACCTCGGTGCGGTAGATCAGGTCGGACTGGTCCTTGCGGACCATCGGCCGGTTGGTCGGGATCGGGACGACACCGAGCTTGTAGATCTGGTGGAACTCGGCGGCCTCGGTCATCGCCGTACCGGTCATGCCGCAGAGGCCGGGCCGTTCCTTGCCGTTGTGGTCGTGGCGCTTGTAGAGGCGGAAGAAGTTCTGCAGGGTGATCGTGGCGAGCGTCTGGTTCTCGTCCTTGATGTCCACCCCTTCCTTCGCCTCGATCGCCTGGTGCATGCCCTCGTTGTAGCGGCGGCCGGCGAGGATACGGCCGGTGTGCTCGTCGACGATCATGACTTCGCCGTCCATGACGACGTAGTCCTTGTCCTTCTTGAAGAGCTCCTTGGCCTTGATGGCGTTGTTCAGGTAGCCCACCAGAGGGGTGTTCACCGACTCGTAGAGGTTGTCGATGCCCAGCCAGTCCTCGACCTTGGAGACGCCGGACTCGTGGATGGCGACGGTGCGCTTCTTCTCGTCGACCTCGTAGTCGCCGGTCTCCTCGATGCCCTTGAGGGGCTGACCGGGCTCGCCCTTCTTCAGGCGCGTGACCAGCTTGGCGAAGTCGCCGTACCACTTGGTTGCCTGGTCGGCCGGGCCGGAGATGATCAGCGGCGTACGGGCCTCGTCGACGAGGATGGAGTCGACCTCGTCGACGATCGCGAAGTTGTGGCCGCGCTGGACGAGCTCGTCCTTGGACCACGCCATGTTGTCGCGGAGGTAGTCGAAGCCGAACTCGTTGTTCGTTCCGTACGTGATGTCGCAGGCGTACTGCTCGCGGCGCTGGGCCGGCGTCATGTTGGCCAGGATGCAGCCGACCTCCAGGCCCAGGAACTTGTGGACGCGGCCCATCATCTCGGAGTCGCGCTCGGCCAGGTAGTCGTTGACCGTGATCAGGTGGACGCCTTCGCCGGACAGCGCGTTCAGATACGCGGGCAGCGTGCCGACGAGGGTCTTGCCCTCACCGGTCTTCATCTCGGCGACATAGCCGAGGTGCAGGGCGGCGCCGCCCATGATCTGCACGTCGTAGTGGCGCTGGCCCAGCGCGCGCTTGGCGCCCTCGCGCACGGTGGCGAACGCCTCGGGGAGCAGGTCGTCGAGGGTCTCACCGTCGGCGTACCGCTGCTTGTACTCCTCGGTGAGGGCCCGCAGCTCGGCGTCGGAGAGGTCGACGAAGTCCTCTTCGATGGAGTTGACCTGGTCCGCGATGCGGTGCAGCTTGCGCAGGATTTTGCCTTCGCCTGCACGCATGATCTTCGAGAGGACGGACACGGGGGTTTGTCTCCTTGCCGGTCGGGCCTGGGGAGGGTCGGTTCAATGACAGTTGGCAGACTTGAATCACAGTTTGAGCAACGGCCATCGTAAGCGAGGACCCCGCCGTGCCGGGAGGTCTGGCAGTGACAGCTACCAGGACAACGGGCGGGCGTTGCGGATGGTGCCGCGTTCCGCACACGAAATGCGCGAATTGTGACCGCCTCCTCACCCACCGCGCCCCCGCGCCGGCCGCGGACCGGCCGCGGACCGGCCGCAAAAGGGGATGGCGCCCCTCCGCTCCGCCGAGCAGAATCGCCCGATGGAACCCGTCACCCTGACCACCGAGCGCCTGCTGCTGCGCACCGTGGACCACCACGACACGGACACGGTGTACGAGGCCGCGCAGGACCCGGACATCCAGCGCTGGACCATGATCCCCTCACCGTACTTGCGTGAGCACGCGGAAGGTTTCGTCGAGCAGGCCGTTCCCGAAGGCTGGGCCACCGCCTCGATGTTCACCTTCGGCCTCTTCCTCGCCTCCGGTGAACTGGCGGGCATGCTCGGCATCACCATGCGTGCCCTCGGCACCGGCGAGCTCGGTTTCTGGGCCACCAAGGAGCACCGCCGCAAGGGCTACATGACCGAGGCCACCCGCGCCGCCGTCCACTGGTCCTTCACCACCCTCGCCCTGGACCGCCTCGAATGGCGCGCCGAAGTGGGCAACACCGCCTCCCGAGCCGTGGCCGAACACCTCGGCTTCACCCTCGAAGGCACCCTCCGAGCCGCCCTCAACAACAACGGAGTCCGCCGCGACTGCTGGCTGGCCTCTCTCCTCCCCTCAGACTTGGGCCTGCCTTCCCCGGCGCCTTACCTACCGGCACGGGCGTAAGGCTCCTGTCGTAGCTGCGGGCAGTCGTGCCGCTTGGGCGGCACGGGTGGGCGCAGCGGCACCTCGTCAGCGCCGAGCCGCGCACCCCACCCGCCCGGCACCACCACCGGGCGCCCGAAAACCCCCGCCCAGGACCCCATCCCCCCCAGCTCACCCCCCACTGTCAGTCCCCTCCCCTACCCTGCGGAGCATGACCTCCCTCCCGCGCCCCACAACAGAACTCACCGCAGACGAGGCCCGCCGCATCGCCCTACGGGCACAGGGCTTCCTCGGCGCCCCGGACCGCAGATCCGGCGTCCGCGGCGTCCTGCGACACCTGGGCGCGGTCCAACTCGACACCATCTCGGTCCTGGCCCGCTCCCACGAACTCATCCCGTACGCCCGCCTGGGCGCCGTCGGCCGCACCACGGTCGACAAGGCCTACTGGACGACCGCCCCCGCCGGCGCGCCTTCGGCACGCCCCCACGCCTTCGAGTACTGGTCCCACGCCGCCTGCATCCTCCCCATCGAGGAGTGGCCCCACTTCGCCTTCCGCCGCCGCGCCTACCGGGCCCGCCCCCTCTGGGGCCACCAACTCCCGGACGGCGCCTACGACCGCGTCATCAAACAGCTCCGCGCCGAGGGCCCCCTCACGGCCACGGAACTGGGCGGAGCCAAACGCACCAGCGAATGGTGGGACTGGTCCGGCGAGAAGGTCGCCGTCGAACGCGCCCTGATGTACGGCGAGGTGGTGTGCGTGGAGCGCCGCGGCTGGAAGCGGGTGTACGACCTCGCGGAGCGCGCGATCCCGGCGGACCTCCTCCATGACGAGCTGGACGACACCGAGTGCGTACGCCGTCTGGTCCGCCTGGCCGGCGAGGCCCTCGGCGTCGGCACCCGCGCGGACATCGCCGACTACCACCGCCTCAAGGGCGAGCAGTTCGACGCGGTGGTCGCCGACTCGGGCCTGGTCCCGGTGACGGTTGAGGGTTGGGCCAAGCCCGCCTGGGCCGACCCGGCGGCCCTGGTCGCGCCCCCGCGCGGCCGCCACCGCACCACGCTCCTGTCCCCGTTCGACTCCCTCATCTGGGAACGGGCCCGCACGGAACGGATCTTCGGCTTCACCCACCGTCTGGAGGCCTACGTCCCCAAACAGAAGCGCGTCCACGGCTACTTCGCGATGCCGGTCCTGTCCGGCGGCCGGCTCGTCGGCCGCGTCGATCCCGCCCGCGACGGCCGCACCCTGGTCGCCAAACAGGTCACCCTCGACGGCCCCAAGGCGGTCCCGGCCGTGGCCCAGGCCCTCCTGGAGGCGGCGACCTGGGTGGACTGCACGGACGTACGCGTGGAGCGAGTGGACACCCCGGAGCTACACGCCGCCCTGGTACGCGCCCTGACGTGACCTGCCGACCGAAGTGACCGAGGCGGGGCCGGACGGCCGAAGTGACCGGCCCGCCCTAACGGATTTCGAGGATCTTCTCCCGCATCGCGTACACCACGGCCTCCATCCTGGAGTGCAGCTGAAGCTTCTCCAGGATGTTGCGCACATGGTTCTTCACGGTGTTCTCGGAGATGAACAGCTCCTTGGCGATGTCCCGGTTGTTCATCCCGGTCGCCACGAGCTTGAGCACTTCCAGTTCCCGGTCGGTCAGCCGCGGCGCCGGTACGAGGCGCCGCTCGTCGGTCCGCTGAATCATCGACTTGAACTCGGTGAGCAGCTTCGACGCCATCGAGGGGCTGATCTGTGACTGCCCGTCGGCGACCGCGCGAATGGCCGTGGCCACCTCGTCCGTGGAGATCTCCTTGAGGAGATAACCGGTCGCCCCCGCCTTGATCGCGTCGTAGAGATCGGCCTCCTCGTCGCTGATCGTCAACATGATGATCTTCGCGCTGGGGGCCACCTCCTTGATGGAGGTGCACGCCTCGATACCGCCGCGCTTGGGCATCCGTACGTCCATCAGCACGATGTCGGGCAGCAGATCCGCGGCCTTGTCGACCGCCTCCGCCCCGTCACCGGCCTCGCCGACGACCTGGATGTCCTCCTCGGCGGCGAGCACGATCTCCAGACCGCGGCGGAAAAGCGCGTGGTCGTCCACGACGAGAACCCGGATCGGCTCCTTGCGCGAGGAGCCCGCGGCGGAGCCCATGCCGACGGAGCCTTCGTCGGCATCCTCGTCACGCATCGGTCCGAAACTGCTGTCCGCCATCGTTCCTCCCCCTGAAGGCCGTGGCCTGTGTTTCTGTGCCATCGCCAACCCAAGGCAACGGCCCCCGGGTTGGGGCCGGTTCGGCCATGATTCCATGCCCGGCCCGTGCTGCGCTGACAGAGCGGGCCGCAAGGGGTCGCACACCGGTGCCCCTGGGGGCGCACAAGCGCTCCAGGGGCACCGGCTCAGCTGTCACCCGGCGCGGTCAGCCGCCGAGCGCGCCGCCCGCGGCGTCCGCGTGCGCCTGGGCGACCATCGGGTCCGTGCTGAGGTGGATGACGCCATAGTCGTAGGCGTGCCGCCGGTAGACGACACTCGGTTCCTTGGTCTCGGAGTCGACGAAGAGGTAGAAGTCGTGCCCGACCAGCTCCATCTCGTAGAGAGCCTGGTCGAGGGTCATCGGGGAGGCGACATGGGTCTTCTCGCGGACGATGAGGGGGCCTTCGCCCTTCACCTCCAGCGAGCCGATCTTCTTGGTGGGCACGCCGTCCGGCTTCTCCTCGTCGGCGACGTATCCGTTGCCGTTGAGGGTCGCCACGCCCTGGACGTGGTCGGCGACCTCCGCGGCCGTGAGCCTGCGCGCGCCTCGGCGCGTGTAACGCTTGTCGTGCTGCTTGCGCAGCCGGGCTTCCAGCTTGTCCGCCGCCAGGTCGAGCGCCGCATACGGATCGCTTGCCGCTGCCTCCGCCCGGATCACCGGCCCGCGGGAGTGGAGCGTGATCTCCACCCGGTCACTGCGGTCGGCCTGTCGGGGGTTGGGCTCCTTGGACACCTCGACGTCGAGGCTGATCACCTTGCCGTCGAGCTTCTGGATCTTCTCCAGCTTCAGCTTTTCGGCCACGTGCTTGCGGAACCGCTCGGGCACCTCGGTCTTGCGGCCCTTGACGACGATGTCCACGCAGAACTCCGTTCCCGGATCGCTCCGCTCCACTGGCGGAGCATCTCCCTTGTGCACCAGGTTCCGGTGACTCCCGGAACCGCGGACTCGGTGACTTCCACCTCCTCCTCCCCCGTGGGCAAGATCTCCACCCACCGATGCGGGGTGATTCGGAAAACCCGCAGCACAGCATTCGGATATGTGGTGAACGGCCGGGGCCATTCCCTCACAACCGAACATATCTCGCTCGGACGGATGTCGTCACCCTCTACCGAGACGTACCTCCGTTCAGGTGAATTGACCCTCTCGTTACCTGCAACGATGCAAGTTCTCAGTCAGTTCCGGTTTATTTCGAAAGCGTCGGGCGGCGCGGCGACCACCGCCGCGCTGATCGTGTCCGGGGCGGTGTCCGCGCCCGTCATTCCCGTCACCCCTTGTGTTCGCACCTGCTCCTCCCCCTTTCGTTCCGCGTCGAACTGTCCCGGCTCGGCCGCCCTCCCGTCCCGGGCCGCCCGCACCGCCCGGGCCGCCTCCGCGAGCGAGGCACCCGTCGTCATCAGGTCGTCCACCAGCACGACCGCGCCACCGCCCAGCAGCCGGGTACCCCCGGCGGCCACTTCCAGGGCACCCGCGAGGTTGTCCAGCCGCTGCCGGGAGTCCAGCCCCGACTGATCGGCCACGGCACGCCGCTGCCGCAGCACCCCGGCCACCCGGGCCGGCGTCCCGGTACGCCGCAGTTCCCCGGCGGCGGCCAGCGCGATCCGCCGCGCCGGGTCGTGCCCCCGCGCCCGCACCGCCCGCCGCGCGGACGGCACCGGAACCAGCAGCACCGGCCCACCGCCACCCGCCTGCACGGCCCCTGCCAAGGCCGTGCCGAGCGGTCCGGCGAGCGCCAGCGCTCCCCGTTCCTTGTGCGCGATCAGCGTGGCCCGCACCGCGTCCTCGTACGGTGCGGCCGCGTGCACCACGGGCAACCCCGACGGCTCCGGCTCCGGTCGCACCCGGCACGGTGCGGCCCCGGTCAGAGCCGCGCGGCACTCCGGGCAGAGCACCGCGCGAGGCCTTCCACAGCCTCCGCACTCGGCCGGCAGCACCAGATCCGTGAGGTCCTGCCACCACCCCCGCATGCCCACACTCTGCCAACGCATGCGAAGCCCTGCCACCCCTGTGGACAACCGCCTGTGGACAACTCACCGAAACCGCAGAGGGGTTGTCACCCACACGAACGACGGGTGCCCGAAGAAGACCGAATGCCACCGCGAAAAGACCGAACGGCGGCGAAGACCGTACTCGGTCCCCGCCGCCGCAGGTCACCCCTGTCGAGCGCGCCCAGCCGCACGGCAACGTCGTGCTGATCGCACGCACCGCCCGCCCGGTCCTCAAGCCCTCAGGCCCTCAGGCCCTCAAGTCCTCATGTTCTCGGGCCCTGATGTTCTCGGGCCCTCACCCCGGATAGACCGGCGCCGACCCTTCCTTGACCACCGTCTGCCACTGCGCGCCCGGGGAGAGCCGGACGATCCCGTCGGCCGAGTGCGCGACCAACGGCTGGCTCTCGTCCTCGGACGCGGCGACCTCCTCCACACCGGTGAGCGCGGACAGCCCGGAGTCCGGCGTCGGCGAGCCGTCGACCCGGACGTACCGCATCTGCTGCACACCACGGGGTTCGCGCCCCACGACCACGAGCTGGCTGTCGCCCGCCCACGACATGGCGGTGACGTCCTCCAGATCCGGTGTCACGGACCGCAGTTCGACGATCGAGACGGTGGTGCTCTCCGCGTCGGCGTCCCGCTCGACGCGCCCGATGTACAGCGCCCGCTTGCCCTTGTTCTCCAGGATCAGCGCGATCCGCACCCCGTCGGCGGCCACCCGCACCGCCTCGATCCGCCCGTCCAGGCTGGGCGTCCGCACCTCCAGCGGCTCCCCCATGCCGTCAGCCAGGACCAGCAGCCGGGGCTTCTCGAGATCACGGTCGGCCACCCACAGGTCGCCCCGCCCATCCCAACTGGGCGTCGTCAGGCGGTCCTTCGCGGTGGCCCCGGTGCTGCGCAGCACCGGGTCGCCGAGCGTGCCGCCCGCCGTCAGCGGTGCCACGTACAGCTCGCTCCCGTCGGCCGACACACCGGCCGCCCGGTCCTCGTCACGCGACACGGCGGCGGACCGCAACTGCTTCTCGCCCTCACCGAGCGCCCCGGGAACGGCCGTCGGCGTGGTCACCGGATCCTGCTCGGACAGCCGCACGAGCTTGTGCTCGCCGTCGATGAGGTACTCGTACTCCGCGTGCTTGCCGAAGCCGTGCGAGGCGATGCCGGACTCGCCCTCGACGACCACGCACAGCTGCGCGCCGGTCGACCCCTGCAGCTCCACCTCGTCCACGCCCGTGGGCATGTAGTCCTGAAGCGTGTAGAGAAGCTGGGCGGCCATCTCCTTGCATCGGCCGGCCGAGACACGGTCGGCCTTCTTGTTCAGCGGTACGACCAGCCTGTTCTGGTCGTCGGGCGTCAGTGCCCGGGTGCCCTTCTTCAGGGCCGTGCCGGAGGGGAAACTCGTCCTCGCGACCGGGTTGAGCCAGCTCGTGGGGCCCTTCAGCAGGTCCCGGACCACCTGGGTCACCGGGTCGACCTGGCTGCGGACATAGACCGGGTCGGCGACCGTCCCCGGCTCCCCGGACTGCGCGGCGGAGGTGAAGTAGTACTTGTTGATGGACTTGTAGTTGCGCTCGAAGTCCGACCTGCCGAGCACCACGCCCGGCGGCAGCTCGTCGATGCGCCACTGCTGGGTGTCCTTCACGCGTGTGAGGTGCACGGTCCGGCGGTACTGGCCGCCGGCGGGCCGGTACGCGTGCTGCCCGTCCACCAGGGCGACCTTCTCACCGGACAGCTGGTACCGGTACTCGTCGGCCTCCGGTCGCTCCCCCGTGACCTGGGTGTACGGGATGGGTGCCTCTTCGAGGACCGTGGTCGACTCCCCCGGCTCCCAGTCCTTGAGCGCGTTCCCGGTCAGATACTTGCGCGCCGTCTCGTAGTCCAGATCATCGCTGGTCAGGGCCTCCAGGAAGCCCTGCACGATCTCCAGCGGCTCCGCGTCCTCGGCGGGCGGCAGCGCGAAGACCCGCACCTGGGCGTCCTGCCTCGGCGTGGACTCGACATCACGCATGTCCCCGCTGTCCGGCATCGAGGCGCACCCCGCCAGCAGGACGGCGCTGATGCCGACAGACCCGATGCGCACGGCCGGCCGCACCGGACGCCCACGGCCGCGTTTCGCGCGGTCAGCGCCCACGGAATGCCTCCCCCTGCTCGTGCTGCCGCTCCGCATCGCTCTCCGCCGGCCTCTTCTCGCCCCGCTCCGCGCCGTCTTCCGGTTGCCGCGCCGGCGACGGTGTCGCGGACGGCACACCGGGCCGGGGCACCACGCGCGCGCCGCTGCCGGGCAGCGCCGTCGGGTCGGCCGTGGGAGCCTGTCCGGCGCCCGGCCGTGGCCCTATGGCCGCCCTCGCGGCCCCGTGCTCACCGGCCTGGACCGGCACCGTGGCGAGCTTGCCGCTGCCGCCGAGCGGCCGACCGGCGTCGTTGAGTCCGCGATTGCGCCGGGAGTCCTTCGGTTCCAGGGGTATCGGGGACCCCCGCAGCGGCTCGTCCGCCGTCCTCGGCAGGGTGAGCCGGAACTGCGAACCACCGCCCGGCTCGCCCCACGCCTGCAGCCAGCCCCCGTGCAGCCGGGCGTCCTCCAGGGCGATCGACAGCCCCAGTCCCGTACCCCCGGTGGTACGCGCGCGTGCCGGGTCGGCCCGCCAGAAACGGCTGAACACCCGCGTCGCCTCGCCCGGCTTGAGCCCGACCCCGTAGTCCCGCACCGCGACCGCCACCGCGCCGCCCGCCGCCGCGAGCTTGACCAGGACGTCCTTGCCCTCGCCGTGCTCCACGGCGTTGACCACGAGGTTGCGCAGCACCCGCTCCACCCGCCGGGCGTCGGCCTCGGCGACGACGGGCTGCTGGTCCCCCAGCACCCGTATCCGCGTCCCCTTGCGCTCGGCGAGCGGCTCGGCCCCGCTGACGACCTTCCGCACGACCTCGCGCAGGTCTATCGGCTCGGCCTCCAGGGCCGCGGCGCCCGCGTCGAACCGGCTGATCTCCAGCAGATCCGCGAGCAGCGACTCGAACCGGTCCAGCTGGTCGGCGAGCAGCTCGGCCGACCGCGCGGTCACCGGGTCGAAGTCCACGCGCGCGTCATGGATGACGTCCGCCGCCATCCGTACGGTCGTCAGCGGTGTACGCAACTCGTGCGACACGTCGGAGACGAACCGTCGCTGCATCCGCGACAGTTCCTCCAGCTGCTGGATCTTCAGCTGCAGGTTCTGCGCCATCTTGTTGAAGGCCTCGCCCAGCCGCGCGATGTCGTCCTCGCCGCTGACCTTCATCCGTTCCTGAAGTCGCCCGGCGGACAGCCGCTCGGCGATCCCGGCCGCCATCCGCACGGGCGTGACGACCTGCCGCACCACGAGCCAGGCGATGGCCCCGAGCAGCACGACGACGAACAGCCCGGCCGTCGCCAGCGTCCCCTTGACCAGGCTCAGGGACTTCTCCTCCTGGGCGAGCGGGAAGAGGTAGTACAGCTGGTACGAGTTGCTGTTGGGGTCGCTGACCTGCTTGCCGATGATCAGCCCCGGCTGGGGCTCCTGGCCGTTGTAGTAGTGGATCGTCGTATAGCTCTGGACGGCGCTGGTGCCGTCGTCGACGCGCTCACGCAGCTCCACGGGCACGCTGAGGTCCCACTGCACGCCCCCGGAGACACGCGGCCCGAGCCCCCCGGTGGTGCCGTCGCCGGAGGCGGGGCTCAGTGTCACGACGTCGAACGCGCCCTGGCCGCCGCTGGACAGCGAGTTCACCAGGGTCGTCATCCACTCGCCGACGTTCTGCACCCGGTCGCCGTTCGGATCCGCGTCGTTCCCGGCCAGGCTCGCCTCGTCGTCCGCCTTCTGCTCGGCGGCCGTGAAGCCACCGGTGGCCTGGCTCTGCGAGGCCTTGACCTTGGCGTCCAGCAGTCCGTTGCGGACCTGCCCGATGACGACGAAACCCAGCAGCAGCACGACGCTGAGCGACATCAGCAGGGTCGTCACCACGATCCTGAGCTGGATGTTGCGCCGCCACAGCCGCATCACGGGCAGCAGCGGACGGCGCACCCAGCGCATGAACAACCTCAGGACCGGGCTGCCCTGGACTCCGCCCTGCAGCAATCCGCCCGCGAGGAGACGCTCCCAGCGGGAACCCGACGTCCTCCGGCCGACAGGCCGCTCCGCGCGGTTCCCCGGCTGGCCGGGCGCCGAAGCGGCACTGTCACCGGACATGTCAGCTGGGTCCTGCCTTGTATCCGACACCACGGACGGTCACCACGATCTCCGGCCGCTCCGGGTCCTTCTCGACCTTGGAACGCAGCCGCTGCACATGAACGTTCACCAGACGGGTGTCCGCCGCGTGGCGGTACCCCCAGACCTGCTCCAGCAGGACCTCACGAGTGAACACCTGCCACGGCTTCCGCGCCAGCGCGACCAGCAGATCGAACTCCAGCGGCGTCAGCGCGATCGACTGCCCCTCACGCTTCACCGAATGCCCGGCCACATCGATGACCAGGTCACCTATGGCGAGCTGCTCCGGCGTCGGCTCCTCCGACCTCCGCAGCCGCGCCCGGATCCGGGCCACCAGCTCCTTCGGCTTGAAGGGCTTCACGATGTAGTCGTCCGCGCCCGACTCCAGGCCGACCACCACATCGACGGTGTCGCTCTTGGCCGTGAGCATCACGATCGGCACCCCGGACTCCGCCCTGATCAGACGGCACACCTCGATCCCGTCCCGGCCCGGCAGCATCAGATCCAGAAGCACCAGATCCGGTTTGGCCTCACGGAACGCGGCCAGCGCCTTGTCGCCGTCGGCTACGAAAGACGGCTCAAAACCTTCACCACGCAACACAATGCCGAGCATCTCGGCCAGTGCGGTGTCGTCGTCGACGACAAGGACTCGTCCCTTCATGAATGCCATCATCCCATTAACTAAATCGTTACCTGGCGTGACCTGTCACACAGCTCGGCAAGCGCATCAGCGGTCACGGGCGACACAGCCCCTTCCTCGGTGACGATCGCCGTCACCAGCTCGGGCGGCGTCACATCGAACGCCGGGTTGTACGCCTGGGTCCCCAGGGGTGCCACCGCTATCCCACCTCCCGCCTCTGCTCCCGCCACCGGTACCTGAGGTGCCGTGATCTCCGTCACCTCATGCCCCGCGCGCTGTTCCACCTCGATGGACGCCCCGTCCGGGGTCGCCACATCCACCGTCGTCACCGGCGCCACCACGATGAACGGCACATGGTGATACCGGGCGAGCACCGCGAGCGGATAGGTCCCGACCTTGTTCGCCACCGATCCGTCGGCGGCGATCCGGTCGGCGCCCACCAGCACCGCGTCCACCTCTCCCGCCGCGAAGAGCGAACCCGCGGCGTTGTCCGTGAGCAAGGTGTACGCCATTCCGCTGCGCGCCGCCTCATAAGCGGTCAGCCGGGCACCCTGCAGCAACGGCCGCGTCTCGTCCACCCACAGCCGGCGCAGCCGCCCCGACCGGTGCGCCGCGAGCGCCACCGCGAACGCCGTGCCCTCACCACCCGACACCAGCGACCCGGTGTTGCAGTGCGTGAGCACCCGGTGCCCGCCGCCCGGCAACAGCTCGTCCAGCAGCGCCAGCCCGTGCGCGGCCATACGGGAACTGGCCTCAGCGTCCTCCCGGTGCAGCGCCCGCGCCGCGGCGAGCGCCGCCTCGGCGGCCTGCTTCTGGTCGCCCGTCCGGCCGAGCTCGCCCCGGTACGCGGCCCGCGCCCGGCCCACACCGACCGCGAGATTCACCGCGGTGGGCCGGGCACTCTCCAGCGCCCCGGCGGCCTCCTCCACGTCGAACCCCCGCGCGGCGGCGAGCGCGACCCCGTACGCCCCGGCGATCCCCAGCAGCGGCGCCCCGCGCACGGCGAGCGAACGGATCGCCTCCACCAGCGCGGGCGCGTCCGTACACACCAGCTCGACCTCCTCGGCCGGCAGTCTCGTCTGGTCGAGGAGGACCAGGACCGGGCCTTCCGGTGGCTCGTCCCAACGGATCGCCGGTATCCCGGTCGGCCGGATGTCGTCGCCGGATCGCGCGTACTGATCAGCCATGCGGTCAGTCTGCCCCCTATCCGTCGGACAATTGAAGGTGCGCAGCGCATACGGCCCCCGGTCACTTCCCGGACACCGCGTGGCACGATGGGCGCCAACCTGCCGCCGCGACCGCGGACGGGCACCGTGAAGGAGCGACGATGAAGGACACTCCGGGCTGGGCCTCGCCCGGATCCGCCCCCTCGGGCGGCCAGGAGCCGGACCAGCAGGCCTCCGCGCAGCCGACGGACCAGCCCGACACCGACCGGGCACAGCCGACGGAGCAGCCCGGTGCCGACCAGACGCAGCCGCCGTCCAAGTGGTCCAAGGAGCAGCCGCCGCCCGCCCAGTGGTCCGCTCCGACCCCGCAGGCCCCCGGCCAGACCCCGCCACCACCCCCGCCCGTCCCGGGCTGGGGCGGACACCCGGTCCCCCCGCAGCCCGGCCCCGGCGGCTACGGCCCGCCCGGCGGCCACGGAGCCCCCGGCGGCCATCCCGGCTACGGGGCCCCCGGCCCGGGCTACGGCACTCCCGGCTGGGGCGGCGGCTGGGGCGGACCCCCGCCCGCGGCCAAGCCCGGTGTGATCCCGCTGCGCCCGCTCGGCATCGGCGAGATCCTCGACGGCGCGGTCTCCACCATGCGCACGCACTGGCGCACGGTCCTCGGCATCTCCCTGGCCGTCGCGGTCGTCACCCAGGTCGGGGTCATCCTGCTCCAGGGCCTCGTCCTCAACGACACCGCGAGCTCGGACGCCCTCAACGACCCGAGCGCCACCCCCGGCGAGCTGGGCCGCGCCCTGGGCGACACCCTGCTGAGCACGTCCGTCGTCCTGGTGATCTCCCTGCTGGGCACCATCATCGCGACGGCCCTGCTCACGACCGTGACCAGCCGCGCCGTCCTCGGCAAGTCGGTGACCACCGCCGAGGCCTGGCGGGACGCCCGCCCCCAGCTCCTGAGGCTGGGCGGCCTGACCGTCCTGCTGCTCCTGATCGCCGTCCTGATCATGACCGTGGGCGTCCTGCCCGGCATCCTCCTCGCCGCCGGAGGCTCCGGCGGCGGAGGCGTCGTCCTCGCCGTCTTCGGCGGACTCGGCGCCTTCGTCCTCACCGTCTGGCTGATGATCCGCTTCTCGCTCGCCTCGCCCGCCCTGATGCTGGAGAAGCAAGGCGTACGCAAGTCGCTGAACCGCTCCGTCAAGCTGGTGCGCGGCTCCTGGTGGCGGGTCCTCGGCATCCAGCTGCTCGCCGCGATCATCGCCTACGTCGTCGCGTCGATCGTCGTGATCCCGTTCACCTTCGCGGGCGCGGCCCTGGACGGCGACGGCATCTCCGGCCTCCTCTCCGGCGGCACCGCACTCGGCTGGACCTACCTCGTCATCAGCGGCGTCGGCTCGGTGATCGGGTCCACGCTCACCTTCCCGATCAGCGCCGGCGTCACCGTGCTGCTCTACATCGACCAGCGCATCCGCCGCGAGGCCCTCGACCTCGAACTGGGCCGCGCCGCCGGTCTCCAGGGCTACGGCGACGCTCCCGGCGCCACCCCGGGGAGCTGATGGGGTGGGACTGCCGGGGGGAGCACTGACAGCCGTACCGATGTCGTGGCGCTCGGCGGACGAACCGCCCGTCACCCTCCCGCGCGACCCCGCGCGGGAGGCGGCCCGACGTGAGTTGTCCAAGGGCATGTACCACGAGAACGACCCCAGTTGGTACGAGCGCGCCATGGACGCCTTCTGGGAGTGGCTCGACAAGGTGTTCGGCGCCGCCTCGGCCGCCACCCCCGGCGGCACACTCGGCCTCATCGTCATCGTCCTGGCGGTCCTGGCCCTCCTCGGAGCACTGTGGTGGCGCCTCGGCACCCCGCACCGCGCCCCGGCCTCCTCCGCCACGCTCTTCGACGACCGCCCCCGCAGCGCCGCCGAACACCGCGCGGCCGCCGAGGCGCAGGCCGCCCAGGGCCACTGGAACCAGGCCGTCCAGGAACGCATGCGCGCCGTCGTCCGCTCCCTGGAGGAACGCGCCCTGCTCGACGTACGCCCCGGCCGCACCGCCGACGAGGCGGCTTCCGAAGCGGGCTCGGTGCTCCCCGCCCACGCGGACCGACTGCACACCGCCGCCCGGGACTTCGACGACGTCACATACGGCGGCCGATCCGCGGCCGAGGGAACGTACCTCCGGCTCGCCGCCCTCGACACCGACCTCGAACGCACCAGGCCCGCCCTGGCGAGCAGCGCGCCCAGCACCGCGAGCACGGCCGACAGCACCCGCCCGGGAGCCGCCGAATGACCACCGAGGCCACGCTCCCGTCCACCTCGGTGTCGCCCACGGCCCGCCAGGTGTGGACCCGCGCGCGCGGTGTCGTACTCGGCGCGGTGATCCTCCTGGCGGCTGCCGTCGTGATCGCCGTGATCCGCTCCGGCGCCGAACACGGCCGCCTCGACCCGCGCTCCGCCGACACCGACGGCAGCCGCGCCGTCGCCGAACTCCTCGACGACCGGGGCGTGTCCACCCGGCTGGTCACCACCCTCGACGAGGCGAGCGCCGCGGCCGGCCCCGACACCACCCTCCTGATCGCCGTCCCGGACCTGCTGACCGACTCCCAGCAGAACCGCCTCCGCGCGGCGACCGAGGCCTCCGGCGGCCGGACGGTCCTCGTCGCCCCCGGCTCCCCGTCCGTGAGCACGCTCGCCCCCGGGGTCACCGCGGACACCGCCCTCAGCCTGGACTCCACCCTCGCACCCCGCTGCGAACTGCCCGCCGCCCGCCGCGCGGGCAGCGCCGACACCGGCGGGTTCCGCTACCACGTCGTCGCCGAAGCCGGAGCGGCCGACACCTGCTACCCCGAGGACGGCCTGCCCACCCTGGTGCGCGTCCCGGCGGCCGAAGGGGACGGCGACACCGTCGTCCTCGGCGCCCCCGACATCCTCCTCAACAGCAGCCTCGACGAGCAGGGCAACGCCTCCCTCGCCCTCCAACTCCTCGGCTCGCGCCCCCATGTGGTCTGGTACCTCCCCTCACTCTCCGACTCCGCCCCCGACGCCGGAAACCGCAGCTTCTTCGACCTGCTCCCCTCGGGCTGGCTCTGGGGCGCCCTGCAACTCTTCGTCGCCGGCGGCCTCGCCGCCCTCTGGCGGGCACGCCGACTGGGCCCCCTGGTGCCCGAGAAACTCCCCGTCGCGATCCGCGCCTCCGAAACCGTCGAAGGCCGAGCCCGCCTCTACCGCAAGGCCAACGCCCGCGACCGCGCGGCCGCCGCTCTTCGCTCCACCACCCGCACGCGCCTCGCCCCCCTCGTAGGTGTCCCCGTCTCCCGGGCCCACACGCCCGAGGCCCTGCTCCCCGCTCTGTCCGCCCACCTCCACGGCGACGGACAGCCCCTGCACGCCCTCCTCTTCGGCCCGCCGCCCGGCGACGACACGGCCCTCATCGCCCTCACCGACCAACTCGACGCCCTCGAAAGAGAGGTACGCCGTTCATGATGGACCCGACCACTGACAACGCCGCGACCACCGGGGACCCGGGCACCGCCCGAGCCTCCCTGGAGGCCCTGCGCGCCGAGATCGCCAAAGCCGTGGTCGGCCAGGACCCCGCCGTGACCGGCCTCGTCGTCGCCCTTCTCTGCCGCGGACACGTCCTACTGGAAGGCGTCCCCGGGGTCGCCAAGACGCTGCTCGTCCGCGCCCTCGCGTCCGCACTCGAACTCGACACCAAGCGCGTCCAGTTCACCCCGGACCTCATGCCGAGCGACATCACCGGCTCCCTCGTCTACGACACCCGCACCGCCGAATTCTCCTTCCAGCCCGGCCCGGTGTTCACCAACCTCCTCCTCGCCGACGAGATCAACCGCACCCCGCCGAAGACCCAGTCCGCCCTGCTGGAGGCCATGGAGGAGCGCCAGGTCACGGTCGACGGCACCCCCCGCCCGCTCCCGGACCCGTTCCTGGTCGCCGCGACCCAGAACCCGGTCGAGTACGAGGGCACCTACCCCCTCCCCGAGGCCCAACTGGACCGCTTCCTCCTCAAACTGACGGTCCCGCTCCCGTCCCGCGAGGACGAGATCAACGTCCTCACCCGCCACGCCGAAGGCTTCAACCCCCGCGACCTGCGCGCCGCCGGCGTACGCCCCGTCGCGAACGCCGCCGACCTCGAAGCCGCCCGCGCCGCCGTGGCCAAGACGACGATCTCCCCCGAGATCACCGCCTACGTGGTGGACATCTGCCGCGCCACCCGCGACTCCCCGTCCCTCACCCTCGGTGTCTCCCCCCGGGGCGCCACGGCCCTCCTCGCGGCCTCCCGCGCCTGGGCCTGGCTGACGGGCCGCGACTACGTCATCCCCGACGACGTCAAGGCACTCGCGCTCCCGACCCTCCGCCACCGCGTCCAGCTCCGCCCGGAGGCCGAGATGGAAGGCGTGACGGCCGACTCGGTCATCAACGCGATCCTCGCCCACGTCCCCGTCCCCCGCTGATGGCCCCCACCGGACGCGCCGCACTCCTCGCGGCCCTCGGCGCCCTCCCCGTAGGCCTCTGGGAGCCCAGCTGGACGGGCCTCCTCGCCGTCAACGCCCCCCTCGCCGTGGCATGCGCCTGCGACTACGCCCTCGCCGCTCCCGTGCGCCGCCTGGGCCTCGTTCGCTCCGGCGACACCTCCGCACGCCTGGGCGAGACCGCGGACGTCACCCTCACGGTCACCAACCCCGCGAACCGCCCCCTGCGTGCCCACCTCCGCGACGCCTGGCCCCCCAGCAGCTGGCTCCCCGGCTCCGAAGTGACCGCGTCCCGCCACCGCCTCACCATCCCCCCGGGCGAGCGCCGCCGGATCATCACCCGCCTGCGCCCGACCCGCAGGGGCGACCGTCAGGCGGACAGGGTCACGATCCGCTCGTACGGCCCCCTCGGCCTCTTCGCCCGCCAGGGCAGCCACAAGGTTCCCTGGACCGTACGGGTCCTCCCGCCCTTCACCAGCCGCAAGCACCTGCCGTCCAAACTGGCCCGCCTGCGCGAACTCGACGGCCGCACCAGCGTCCTGACCCGAGGCGAGGGCACGGAGTTCGACAGCCTCCGCGAGTACATCCCCGGCGACGACACCCGCTCCATCGACTGGCGCGCCACGGCCCGCCAGTCCTCGGTGGCCGTACGCACCTGGCGCCCGGAACGCGACCGCCACATCCTCCTCGTCCTGGACACCGGCCGAACCTCCGCGGGCCGTGTGGGCGACGCCCCCCGCCTCGACGCATCCATGGACGCGGCTCTCCTCCTGGCCGCCCTCGCCTCCCGCGCCGGCGACCGCGTGGACCTCCTGGCCTACGACCGCCGCGTACGAGCCCTCGTCCAGGGCCGCACGGCAGGCGACGTCCTGCCGTCCCTGGTCAACGCGATGGCCCCACTCGAACCCGAACTCGTCGAAACGGACGCCCGAGGCCTCACAGCCACCGCACTCCGTACGGCCCCCCGCCGCGCCCTGATCGTCCTCCTGACCACCCTCGACGCGGCGCCCGTAGAACAGGGCCTCCTCCCGGTCCTGTCCCGCCTCACCCAGCGCCATTCGGTCCTGGTGGCCTCGGTCGCCGACCCGCACATCGCCCGCATGGCCAGTTCCCGAGGCACCACGGACGCCGTCTACGAGGCCGCGGCAGCCGCCCAGGCCCAAACAGACCGCCACCGCACCGCCGAACAACTCCGCCGCCACGGCGTCACGGTCGTCGACGCCATCCCGGACAATCTCGCGCCGGCTCTGGCGGATGCCTATCTGGCACTGAAAGCGGCAGGCCGCCTCTGATCCACCAGCTCCTCTGATTCCTCTGACTCGGAGGAGTTGAAAAGGGGATCACCGGGAAGAAAACCGGGAACGCAAAAAGGCCCACACCATAAGGTGTGGGCCTTTCGCAATATTTGTTCGGCGGCGTCCTACTCTCCCACAGGGTCCCCCCTGCAGTA
>NZ_JBEOYO010000050.1:0-67334 GCF_040297125.1 Streptomyces sp. NPDC001868
ACGCGCCCCTGAAAAAGCAGGGGCTGCGCCCCGTGCTTTTTCAACGGCCCGCAGGGGCCGTTGCCTTCAGGGGCGCGGGGAACTGCGCGAGAAGCCCCCACCGGACCCGCAGCCGAAAACCGACCCCAGGGGGTCGAAGGGGCGCAGCCCCTTGAGGATGGGACGGGTAGGGGCGGCGGGGGCGAGAAACGGCCCGGACTCAGCCCGTCGTCAACCCCGCCACCAACTCGTCCGCCGCCCGATAGGGATCCAGTTCCCCCGCCACGATCCGCTCGGCGAGAGCCGACAGGCGCCGGTCGCCGTGGAGGTCGGCGATCCTTTCCCGCAGCGCGGTGACCGCGATGGTCTCCACCTCACGCGCGGCCCGCACCCGCCGCCGCTCCCCCAGGACCCCCCGCTCCTCCATCCACGCCCGATGCTTCTCCAGCGCCTCCACGACCTCGGCGATCCCCTCCCCCCGCGCCGCGACCGTCTTGACGATCGGCGGCCGCCAGTCCCCGGGACGACGGGACTCCCCCAGCCCCAGCATGTGGTTGAGCTCGCGCGCGGTCGCGTCGGCCCCGTCCCGGTCCGCCTTGTTGACGACGTACACGTCACCGATCTCCAGGATCCCGGCCTTGGCCGCCTGGATGCCGTCCCCCATGCCGGGGGCCAGGAGCACCACGGACGTGTCCGCCTGGGAGGCGATCTCCACCTCGGACTGCCCGACCCCGACCGTCTCGACCAGGATCACCTCGCACCCGGCCGCGTCGAGCACCCGGATCGCCTGCGGGGCGGACCACGCCAGGCCCCCCAGATGCCCCCGCGTCGCCATCGAACGGATGTACACACCCGGGTCGGAGGAGTGCTCCGACATCCGCACCCGGTCACCGAGCAGCGCGCCGCCGGAGAAGGGGGACGACGGATCCACGGCGAGCACCCCGACCCTCTTCCCGGCCCGCCGGTACGCGGTCACCAGCGCCGACGTGGACGTGGACTTGCCGACGCCGGGCGACCCGGTGAGGCCGACGACGTACGCCCCGCCCGTGAGCGGGGCCAGCGCCGCCATGACCTCACGGAGCTGCGGGGACGCCCCCTCCACCAGGGAGATCAGCCGGGCGACGGCCCGGGGCCGCCCTTCCCTGGCCTGTGCCACCAGCGTGGGGACGTCCTGCATCACAACTCCGCTCCGACTAGCCACCTGAACCCGAGAACCGAAGGCCTCAGGCCTTGGGCACCCGCACGATCAGCGCGTCGCCCTGCCCGCCGCCACCGCACAGCGCCGCCGCGCCGACCCCGCCGCCGCGCCGCTTGAGCTCCAGGGCGAGGTGGAGGACGAGACGGGCGCCGGACATGCCGATGGGGTGCCCGAGAGCGATCGCACCACCATTGACGTTCACCTTTTCCGGGGACACGCCGAGGTCCTTCATTGACTGCACGGCGACCGCGGCGAAGGCCTCGTTGATCTCGATCAGGTCGAGATCGGCGACGTCCAGGCCGTCCTTCTTCAGGGCGTGCTGGATCGCGTTCGACGGCTGCGACTGCAGGGAGTTGTCCGGCCCGGCCACGTTCCCGTGGGCGCCGATCTCGGCGAGCCAGGTGAGGCCCAGCTCCTCGGCCTTGGCCTTGCTCATGACGACCACGGCGGCGGCGCCGTCGGAGATCTGCGAGGCGGACCCGGCCGTGATGGTGCCGTCCTTGGTGAAGGCCGGCCGCAGCTTGCCCAGCGACTCGGCGGTCGTCTCACCCCGGATGCCCTCGTCCTGGCTGAAAACGACCGGCTCGCCCTTGCGCTGCGGGATCTCGACCGGCGTGATCTCGGCGTCGAACAGGCCGTTCTTCTGGGCGGCGGCGGCCCGCTGGTGGGACTGGGCGGCCACCGAGTCCTGCTCGTCGCGGCCGATGCCGAGACGGGTGTTGTGCTTCTCCGTCGACTCGCCCATGGCGATGTTCTCGAAGGCGTCCGTGAGCCCGTCGTACGCCATCGCGTCGAGCATCTGGATCGCGCCGTACTTGTAGCCCTCACGGGACTTCGGGAGCAGGTGGGGGGCGTTGGTCATGGACTCCTGGCCGCCGGCCACCACGATGTCGAACTCACCCGCGCGGATCAGCTGGTCCGCCAGCGCGATCGCGTCGAGGCCCGACAGACACACCTTGTTGATCGTGAGCGCGGGCACGTTCATCGGGATGCCCGCCTTGACCGCGGCCTGGCGTGCCGGGATCTGCCCCGCCCCGGCCTGGAGCACCTGGCCCATGATCACGTACTGCACCTGGTCGCCGCCGATCCCCGCACGGTCGAGGGCGGCCTTGATCGCGAAGCCGCCGAGGTCGGCTCCGGAGAAGGACTTCAGCGAACCGAGCAACCGTCCCATGGGCGTCCGGGCGCCCGCGACGATCACCGAGGTCGTGCCGTTCGTTCCAGTCATGAGGTGCGATCCCCTTCCAGCTTGCACAGCCGAGGAGTGAGTGAACGAGGGTTTACTTCGAATGTACTGAGTGGCACTCCGTGCCGTCACCGGGCTGTCGGTGTGATCGCTGGCACGTTGCGTAACCGTCCCCGGAGCGCTGCACTGACACCATGCTGACGCGAATCGACCACATCGGGATCGCCTGTTTCGACCTCGACAAGACCGTCGAGTTCTACCGGGCCACATACGGCTTCGAGGTGTACCACTCCGAGGTCAACGAGGAGCAGGGCGTGCGCGAGGCCATGCTCAAAATCAACGCCACGGACGACGGCGGCGCCTCCTACCTGCAGCTCCTGGAGCCCACCCGCGAGGACTCCACCGTCGCGAAGTGGCTGGCCAAGAACGGCGAGGGCGTCCACCACATCGCCTTCGGTACGGCGGATGTCGACGGTGAGGCGGCCGCGATCAAGGACAAGGGCGTACGCGTCCTGTACGAGGAGCCGCGAGTCGGTTCCATGGGGTCACGGATCACGTTTCTGCACCCCAAGGATTGTCATGGCGTACTGACAGAACTGGTCACTTCGGCGCCAGTTGAGTCACCTGAGCACTGACCCCCGTACATATGGGCCGGTAGGGTTGGGGTCGGCCGTCACCTTCGCGGGGGACGGCCCGGGTCCTGCCGCCTTCCGAGGAGCGGGATCCAAGGGCACCGTGGAGATCCATCAGCGGTTGTTCTAGGGCCGGGGTCCAGGTTTCGGGGGACGAGGGTTGGGGCGGCAGCCCGGGCTCCGCCGTTGATCTGACACCATTCCCCGGGGGCACCGTTCGGCGGTTGGACGGAGCTCGTTTGCCAGAGGTTGCGACCAGGGGACGGATGGGACCGCGCAGTGCGGGGCTACGAACGCCAGGAGCGAGAGCCGGCGGCTGACGTCGACCACCTCTCTCGGTTCGAGGCCGAGATGGAGCGGCTGAAGACCGAGCGGGAAAAGGCGATTCAGCACGCCGAGGACCTCGGCTACCAGGTCGAGGTGCTGCGCGCCAAGCTGCACGAGGCGCGCCGCACCCTCATGTCCCGGCCCGCCTACGACAGCGGGGGCGACCTCGGGTACCAGGCCGAGCAGATGCTCCGCCAGGCCCAGATGCAGGCCGACCAGCTGCGTACGGACGCCGAGCGTGAGCTGAGCCAGGCCCGGGCGCAGACCCAGCGGATCCTCCAGGAGCACGCCGAGCAGGCCGCGCGCCTCCAGGCGGAGCTGCACCAGGAGGCCGTCACCCGCCGCCAGCAGCTCGACCAGGAGCTCTCCGAGCGCCGCCAGACGGTCGAGTCGCACGTCAACGAGAACGTGGCGTGGGCCGAGCAGCTCCGCGCCCGCAGCGAGTCCCAGGCCCGCCGGCTCGTCGACGAGTCGCGCGCCGAGGCCGAGCAGGCGCTGGCCGCCGCCCGCGCCGAGGCCGAGCGGCTCGCCACCGAGGCCCGCCAGCGGCTCCAGAGCGACGCGGAGGCCGCCCGCGGCGAGGCCGACCAGATCCTGCGCCGGGCGCGCGCCGAGGCCGAGCGACTGCTGAACGCGGCGTCGACCCAGGCCCAGGAGGCCACCGAGCACGCCGAGCAGCTGCGCACCTCCACCGCCACCGAGTCGGACTCCGCCCGCCGCCAGGCCTCCGAGCTGAGCCGGGCCGCCGAGCAGCGCATCGCGGAGGCCGAGTCGGCGCTCCGCGAGGCGCGCGCCGAGGCGGAGAAGCTGGTCACCGAGGCGAAGGAGAACGCGGCCAAGGCCATCGCCGGCGCCGAGTCGACCAACGAACAGCGCACGCGTACGGCCAAGGAGCAGGTCGCCCGGCTGGTCACGGAGGCCACCAAGGAGGCCGAGGCCACCAAGGCGTCCGCCGAGGAGGTCGTCGCCGACGCCAAGGCGAAGGCCGAGAAGATCGTCGCCGAGGCCTCCGAGAAGGCCCGCTCGATCACCGCGGAGGAGTCCGCCTCCCAGCTCGCCAAGACCGCCAAGACCGCCGAGGACGTGCTGAACAAGGCGTCCGAGGAAGCCAGGAGCACCACCAAGGCCGCCGTCGAGGAGGCCGAGCGCATCCGCGCCGAGGCCGAGGCCGAGGCGGACCGGCTGCGGGCCGAGGCGCACGACCTCGCCGAACAGCTCAAGGGCACGGCGAAGGACGACACCGAGGAGTACCGCGCCAAGACGGTCGAGCTGCAGGAGGAGGCGCGCCGGCTGCGCGGCGAGGCCGAGCAGCTGCGTTCCGACGCGGTCGCCGAGGGCGAGCGGATCCGCTCCGAGGCCCGGCGCGAGGCCGTCCAGCAGATCGAGGAGGCGGCCAAGACCGCCGAGGAGCTGCTCGCCAAGGCCCGCACGGACGCCGACGAACTGCGGCAGACGGCCACCACGGACAGCGAGAAGGTCCGCACCGAGGCCATCGAACGCGCTTCGACGCTGCGCCGCCAGGCCGAGGAGACCCTGGAGCGCACCCGCAAGGAGGCCGAGCGGTACCGCGCCGACGCCGCCGAGCAGACCGAGGAGCTGAAGGCCGAGGCCGAGCGCGCCGCCCGTGAGCTGCGCGAGGAGACCGAGCGCGGTGTCGAGGCCCGCAAGGCCGAGGCGGCCGAGGAGCTGGCCCGGCTGCACACCGAGGCCGAGGCCCGGCTGGCCTCCGCCGAGGAGGCGCTCGCCGACGCCCGCGCCGAGGCCGAGCGGATCCGCCGCGAGGCCGGCGAGGAGAGCGACCGGCTGCGCTCCGAGGCCGCCGAGCGCATTCGTACGCTCCAGGCGCAGGCCGAGGCCGAGGCCGAGCGGCTGCGCGACGAGGCCGCGTCCGACGCGTCCGCGTCCCGTGCCGAGGGCGAGGCCATCGCCGTACGGCTGCGGTCGGAGGCCGCGTCCGAGGCGGAGCGGCTGAAGGCCGAGGCGCAGGACACCGCCGACCGGGTACGGGCGGAGGCGCAGGCCGCGGCCGAGCGGCTCGGCGTGGAGGCCTCGGAGACGCTGGCCGCCGCGCAGGAGGAGGCCGTACGGCGCCGCCGCGAGGCCGAGGAACTCCTCGGCACGGCCCGGCAGGACGCCGACCAGGAACGCCGGCTGGCCCGTGAGCAGAGCGAGGACCTGCTGGCCTCGGCGCGCAAGCGCGTGGAGGAGGCCCAGGCCGAGGCCGTACGCCTGGTCGAGGAGGCCGAGCGGCGGGCCGGCGAGATGGTGTCGGCGGCCGAGCAGCACGCGCAGCAGGTGCGGGAGTCCGTCGCCGGGCTGCACGAGCAGGCCCAGGAGGAGATCGCCGGGCTGCGCAACACGGCCGAGCATGTGGCGGACCGGATGCGCCGGGAGGCCGAGGAGGAGTCCGACCGGGTCCGCGCCGACGCCTACGCGGAGCGGGAGCGGGCCACCGAGGACGCCAACCGGGTCCGGCGCGAGGCCCGGGACGAGACGGACGCCGCCAAGGCGCTCGCCGAGCGCACGGTCGCGGAGGCCATCAGCGAGGCGGAGCGGGTGCGCGCGGACGCGTCCGAGCACGCCCAGCGGGTCCGCACCGAGGCCTCGGACACCGCCGCGCGGGCCGACCAGGACGCCTCGCGCACCCGGGCGGAGGCCCGGGACGACGCCAACCGCATCCGTTCGGACGCCGCCACCCAGGCCGACACCCTCATCACCGAGGTGACGGCCGAGGCGGAGCGGCTGACGCGGGAGACCAACGAGGAGGCCGAGCGCGTACGGGCCGAGTCCGTCGCCAAGGCCGACCGGCTGATCGGCGAGGCCACCGACGAGGCGGAGCGGCTGCGGGCCGAGGCCGCCGAGACGGTGGGCTCCGCGCGGCAGCACGCCGAGCGGGTACGGGCCGACGCCGAGCGGGCGCGGGCCGAGGCGGAGGCGGAGGCCGACCGGCTCATGGCGCACGCCCGCGAGGAGGCCGACAACACCCTCGACCAGGCCCGCAAGGACGCCAACAAGCGGCGTTCCGAGGCGGCCGAGCAGGTCGACAAGCTCATCTCGGAGACGGCGGCCGAGGCCGACAAGCTGCTCGCCGAGGCGCAGTCGCAGGCCCTGAAGACCACCGCGGACGCCGAGGGGCAGGCCGACTCCATGGTCGGCGCGGCCCGCAAGGAGGCCGACCGGCTGGTCTCCGAGGCGACCGTCGAGGGCAACACCACGGTGGAGCAGGCCCGTACGGACGCCGACGAGCTGCTGGTGGGCGCGCGCCGGGACGCGACCGCGATAAGGGAGCGGGCCGAGGAGCTGCGGGACCGCATCACGGCGGAGATCGAGGCGCTGCACACGCGGGCCCGCCGTGAGGCCGCCGAGACGATGAAATCGACGGGCGACCGTTGCGACGCGCTCATCAAGGCCGCCGAGGAACAGTTGGAGAAGGCGACGGCGAAGGCCAAGGAGATCGTTTCCGAGGCGAACTCCGAGGCGGGCAAGGTCCGTATCGCCGCGGTGAAGAAGGCGGAGGGTCTCCTGAAGGAGGCCGAACAGAAGAAGTCCACGCTCGTCCGCGAGGCCGAGGAGCTGAAGGCCGAGGCGATCCGCGAGGCGCGGCGCACGGTCGAGGAGGGCAAGCGCGAGCTGGAGGTGCTGGTCCGCCGCCGCGAGGACATCAATGCGGAGATTTCCCGTGTCCAGGACGTCCTGGTGGCGTTGGAGTCTTTTGAGGCCCCGTCGGGTGGCAAGGACGGTGGAGTCAAGACGGGTGCCGCGGCGGGTGCGACTCGTTCGGGTGGCAAGTCGTCAGACGGCTAGCGGTGCCGAGGCGTTGCGGGTATCTTCCGCGCCGCCACGGTGCCAACAGACATCACTTTGTGTTCGTTCTGTGCTTCCCAGGGCCTTTATGCAAAGTTTCTGGCAAGTATTCCGATGGTCGGCCACTCAAAAGGGGTGTCATTCTCCAGATCAAACGTGCATCTGCTCGATGACACGCCGCTTCGCCCCCTAGGATTCCACCTATCACCTCACCGGTCTCATTCGACAGGAACCCCATGAGCGACACTTCCCCCTACGGCTTCGAGCTTGTGCGGCGTGGATACGACCGCGCTCAGGTGGACGAACGTATCTCCAAGCTCGTCTCCGACCGTGACTCCGCTCTCGCCCGCATCACCGCTCTGGAAAAGCGCATCGAGGAGCTGCACCTCGAAACGCAGAACGCCCAGGCCGCCGTGACCGACGCCGAGCCGTCGTACGCGGGTCTCGGCGCGCGCGTCGAGAAGATCCTCCGCCTCGCCGAGGAGGAGGCGAAGGACCTGCGCGAGGAGGCCCGCCGCGCCGCCGAGCAGCACCGCGAGCTCGCCGAGTCGGCGGCCCAGCAGGTGCGCAACGACGCCGAGTCGTTCTCGGCGGAGCGCAAGGCCAAGGCCGAGGACGAGGGCGTCCGGATCGTCGAGAAGGCCAAGAGCGACGCTTCGCAGCTGCGTGCCGAGGCGCAGAAGGACGCTCAGTCCAAGCGCGAGGAGGCGGACGCCCTCTTCGAGGAGACCCGTGCCAAGGCCGCGCAGGCCGCCGCCGACTTCGAGACGAACCTCGCCAAGCGTCGCGAGCAGTCCGAGCGCGACCTGGCTTCGCGTCAGCAGAAGGCCGAGAAGCGTCTCGCGGAGATCGAGCACCGCGCGGAGCAGCTCCGCCTGGAGGCCGAGAAGCTGCGCACCGACGCCGAGCGCCGCGCCCGCCAGACGGTGGAGACCGCGCAGCGTCAGGCCGAGGACATCGTCGCGGACGCGAACGCCAAGGCGGACCGGATCCGTTCGGAATCCGAGCGGGAGCTGGCGGCTCTGACGAACCGCCGCGACTCGATCAACGCCCAGCTGACGAACGTGCGCGAGATGCTGGCGACCCTCACGGGCGCGGCCGTCGCCGCGGCCAGCACGCCGGTCGCCGACGACGAGCCGATCTCCCGCGGCGTCCCGGCCCAGCAGTCCCGCTAACACCACCCCTGCCGGCACCGCCGGACGAGGCCACCAGGGCCCGCGTCTCCCCTCCGGGGGGCGCGGGCCTTCGGTATCCCGGAGGCGAAGGCGTCACCGCCCCCGCCCCGAACCCCCTCCGCCCAATAGCTCGGCGGCTTCCCTTGAGTCGCGGCTGACGACCGTACGTGGCTGGTCGCGCAGTTCCCCGCGCCCCTGGAGGGCTGGGCGGTGGCTGTGAGGTGCTCCGGCCGCCTCCGCCCGCCCGCCACAACTGCGGGCAGGCGTGCCGCTAGGGGCGGCACGGGTGGGCGCAGGCGGCACCTCGTGGCGCCGAGTTGCGCAGCCCCCTCGCTCAACTGTGGTGCCGGGTGCCCAATAGCTCGGGGGGTTCCCTTGAGTCGCGGCTGTCGGCAGTACGTGGCTTGTCGCGCAGTTCTCCGCGCCCCTGGAGGGCTGGGCGGTGGCCATGCGGTACTCCGGTGGCAGGGGGCCCGGGCCCGTTCTAGCGTGGCCGCATGATCGAGCTTGACGGGCTGACCAAGCGGTATGGCGAGAAGCTCGCGGTCAACCGGCTGACGTTCGCCGTGCGGCCCGGCATCGTGACCGGCTTCCTCGGCCCGAACGGGGCCGGGAAGTCGACGACGATGCGGATGATCCTGGGGCTCGACCGGCCCACCGCGGGGGACGTACGGATCGACGGCACGCACTACGACGGCCTCAGGGACCCGCTCAAGTACATCGGCGCGCTGCTGGACGCCAAGGCCGTACACGGCGGCCGCAGCGCCTTCAATCACCTCCTGTGCCTCGCGCAGAGCAACGGGATCCCCAGGGCCCGGGTGCATGAGGTGCTGGACACGGTCGGGCTGACGTCGGTCGCCAGGAAGAAGGCCAAGGGGTTCTCGCTGGGGATGGGACAGCGGCTCGGTATCGCCGGCGCCCTGCTCGGCGACCCCCGCATCCTGATGTTCGACGAGCCGGTCAACGGCCTCGACCCCGAGGGCATCCACTGGATCCGGAACCTGATGAAGTCCCTCGCGGCACAGGGGCGGACCGTGTTCGTCTCCTCGCACCTGATGAGCGAGATGGCCCTGACCGCCGACCATCTCGTCGTCATCGGACAGGGCAGGCTGCTCGCCGACACCTCGATGGCGGACTTCATCCGGCAGAACTCACGGTCGTACGTACGGATTCGCACACCGCAACGCGAGCGGCTGCTCGACGCGCTGCACGCGGTCGGCGTCATGGTCGTGGAGACGGGCAACGGGGCGCTGGAGGTGGACGGCGGCAAGGCGGAGCAGATCGGTGAGCTGGCCGCCCAGCACCAGATCGTGCTGCACGAGCTGAGTCCCCAACAGGCCTCGCTGGAGGAGGCTTTCATGCGGCTGACGGCCGAGTCGGTGGAGTACCACGCGCACGACACGACCCCGACGACCCCAGCCCCGGCACCGGCCACTGCCCCGGCGCCCGTCCAGCAGTGGGGCAGCAGCTGGAACCGGGAGGGCTGAGGCATGGCCGCCGCACAGGTCGTCCGCTCGGAGTGGACCAAGATCCGGTCGGTGGCGTCCACGGTGTGGACGCTGTCGCTGGCCGGGATCGTCACGATCGCGCTCGGCGTACTGATCTCGCTGCTGTCGAAGAACGAGTTCGACAATCTGAGCCGCGCGGACCGGCTCTCGTTCGACCCGACGTTCATCAGCTTCGCGGGGATGACCCTCGGACAGCTGGCGATGATCGTGTTCGGGGTGCTGGTGGTGTCGAACGAGTACAGCACCGGCATGATCCGCACCTCGCTGTCCGCCGTGCCGCAGCGGGGCACCTTCCTCTTCAGCAAGATCGCGGTGGCCACCGGCCTCGCCTTCGCGGTGGGCCTCGTGACCAGCTTCGTGACGTTCTTCCTGGGACAGGCGATGCTCGGCTCCCACCGGGCCGAGATCGACGATCCGGGCGTCCTGCGCGCGGTCTTCGGCGGCGGGCTCTACATGACCCTCATCGCCGTGTTCTCGATGGGCGTCGCGGCGATGCTGCGCAGCCCGATGCTGTCGCTCGGCATCCTGATGCCGTTCTTCTTCCTGATCTCCACCATCCTGGGCAACGTCGGAGCCACCGAGAAGATCGGCCGGTATCTGCCCGACCAGGCCGGCAGCAAGATCATGCAGGTGGTCACCCCGGTGGACGACGACACACCGTACGGGCCCTGGGGCGGCCTCGGCATCATGGCGCTGTGGGTGGCCGCGGCCCTGCTCGGCGGATATCTCCTGCTGAAGAAACGTGACGCGTGATCAGGGGCCTGACCAGCGGATACGTACATGCCAAGCCGCCACCCCCGTGACCTGCGCGCTTTTACTCCCTCTTGGGCGGAACCGTCAAAGCCCCGATAAGCTCCTAATCCTTACGGGGGCGTGCGCCCCGACGTCTTGAGACGTCCTGAACCGTTCGATGGGTGCAGAGCATGATCGAGGCAGTCGGCCTGACGAAGCGCTATGGCGCCAAGACGGCCGTGTACAACCTTTCCTTCCAGGTGCGGCCGGGGGCCGTCACCGGCTTCCTGGGCCCCAACGGCTCGGGCAAGTCGACGACGATGCGCATGATCCTCGGCCTGGACAACCCCACGTCGGGCCAGGTGACGATCGGCGGCTATCCGTACCGCAAGCTGCCGAACGCCGCCCGTCAGGTCGGCGCCCTGCTCGACGCCAAGGCGGTGCACGGCGGCCGGCACGCCCGCAACCACCTGTTGTCCCTGGCGCAGCTGTCGGGCATCCCGGCCCGCCGGGTGGACGAGGTGCTGGGTGTCGTCGGCCTCCAGGATGTGGCCAAGAAGCGCTCCAAGGGCTTCTCGCTCGGCATGGGCCAGCGGCTCGGCATCGCCGCCGCCCTGCTCGGCGACCCCCAGGTACTGCTGTTCGACGAGCCGGTCAACGGCCTCGACCCCGAGGGCATCCTCTGGGTCCGCAACCTGATGAAGGCGCTCGCCGCCGAGGGCCGTACGGTCTTCGTCTCCTCGCACCTGATGAGCGAGATGGCGCTGACCGCCGACCACCTGATCGTGATCGGGCGCGGACAGTTGCTCTCCGACATGAGCATCAAGGACTTCATCTCGGCGAACTCCGCCGACTTCGCGCGTGTCCGGACGCCGGACTCCGAGCCGCAGCAGCGCGAGAAGCTGACGGCCGCGCTGACCGAGGCGGGCGGCCAGGTCCTGCCCGAGCAGGACGGCGCGCTGCGCGTCATGGGCCTGCCGCTCCCCCGTATCAGCGACCTCGCGCACGACTCCGACGTACGCCTGTGGGAGCTGTCGCCGCACCAGGCGTCGCTGGAGGAGGCGTACATGCGGATGACGCAGGGCGCCGTCGACTACCGCTCGACGACCGACCAGAAGGCCGGTCTCCAGCAGCCCCTGCCGCCCGGCGCGCAGCCGCCGATGCCGGTGCCCGGACAGGGCCAGCCGGGCTGGTACGCCCCGCCGGCACCGCAGCAGGGCGGCCAGCCGTACGCGCCGCAGGGACAGCCGTACGCCCCGCAGGGCCAGCCCGTGCCGCAGGGACAGCCGCCGGCCGGTCCGTACGGGACTCCGGCCCCCGGGCAGCCCCAGCCGAACCCGTACGCCCAGGCCGCGCCCCAGGCCCCCGCGCAGCCCGCCGCCGCGCCGGCTCCCGCACCGGCCGCCTCCGCCGCGCCCGCCGCCGACCTGACGAAGTCCGAGGACGCCCGATGAGCACGCCCCAGCCGCCCCTCACGCAGCAGCAGCCCGCCCCCCAGTGGCAGGGCGCGCCGGGCACGTCGTACACCTCGCCGATCCCGGTGGTGCGCACCCACCTCGGGCACGCGATCTCCTCCGAGTGGACGAAGATCAAGTCGGTCCGCTCGACGATCTGGACGCTCGGCGTCTTCGTCGTCCTGGTGGTCGGCCTCGGTCTGCTCTTCGCGCTCATCGCCTCCTCCACGGACGCGAACCTGGAGAGCGAGTCCCCGCTGGTCCTCGGTCTGTTCGGCGTGATGATCGGCAGCGTCTGCATCATCACGCTCGGGGTGCTGACCACCGCCTCCGAGTACGGCACCGGGATGATCCGGACCACGATGACCGCGTGCCCGAGCCGCGGCCGGGTCCTGGTCGCCAAGGCGATCGTGTTCTTCGCGCTCACGTTCACGGTCACCCTGGCCGCCACCGCGTTCGTCGCCTTCGCCCAGGTGGCGATCCTGGAGGGCAACGGCGCCCCGAGCCCCGACGGTGAGCAGTGGTTCAAGGCCACGGTCGGGGTGAGTCTCTTCCTCGCCCTCTTCGGGCTGCTGGCGTTGCTGATGGGCTCGCTGATCCGGCACTCCGCCGGCGCGATCACCATCATGCTCGGCGTGTTCCTCGCCCCGCTGGTCATCGCGATCTTCATGTTCTCGGAGTCGCTGAGGGAGGTACAGGAGTTCCTGCTGGAGTACTCGATCCCGAGCCAGCTCAGCGTCTTCTACGGCTCGGAGCTGAGCGAGTCCGGCCCGTCCGGCTGGGAACCCCTGTGGATCATGACCGGGCTGGTCGCGGCCGGGTTCGTCGGCGCGTACGCCCTGCTGGAGCAGCGGGACGTGTAGGACGTGTAAGGACGAGGACCGTGAGGTTCAGAACCTCGGCGCGTTACGGGACCGCTGCACCCGCGAGGTGCGGCGGTCCTTCGCGTTCCAGCAGGCCTTGTGCCAGTGCCGGCGCTCGTCGACACCCGAGTGCTCGGGCCAGGCGACGACATGCGGGACCCCGGAGGCGATCATCTGGTCGCAGCCTGGGCAGCGGTAGGTCTTGCCCGCCGCGCTCGCGCCCGCCACATGGCGCACGCTCCACTCCTCGCCCCGCCAGGGCTCGGTGGTCTGCCAGCCGCCGTACCGGTCGGACCGGTCCTCGTCCGCGCCACGGCCTGAAGGACTCGACTGACCCGACGAGGCATGGTCCTTGGGGCGGTTGCGACGCGGGGACACGGGACACCTCACGGGGCTATACAGGGAGCAGGGTTGGCGTCCAGCCTACGCGGGCCCGGTGGGGGTATGCGTACGTCGCCAAACCCCCCAGATCGCCCTCCGCCCGGCCCATTCTGCAGACAATCCGCAAATCTCGCCGCCAGGCCGTGACTTCGGCACGTGTCACGGGGTTATGCCGGTGGGGGAGCTCCCGAGTCGGAGCCGAGGAAGCAGGAAGAGCGATGCACGTAGGAACATTTGTACTGGGCGCCCAGTTCCCCGGCCAGGGCCAGGGGGAAGCGCTCCACCGGGCGGTACGCACCGCGGAAGTGGCCGACGAGGCCGGGCTGGACGCGGTCTGGCTGGCCGAGCACCATTTCGTGCCGTACGGCACCTGCCCGTCGGCGATCACCCTCGCCGCGTTATTGCTGGGACGCACCCGGCGGATCCGCGTCGGCACGGCGGTCAGCGTGCTGCCCACGACGCACCCCGTGGCCCTGGGCGAACAGGCCGCCCTGCTGCATGTGACCTCCGGAGGACGCTTCTCGCTGGGCGTCGGGCGCGGTGGGCCCTGGGTCGACCTGGAGGTGTTCGGCTCCGGACTGGAGGCGTACGAGAAGGGGTTCCCGGAATCACTCGATCTGCTGGTGCGCTGGCTGCGGGAGCCCTCGGTGTCCGCCTCGGGGGAACGATTCAGCTTCCGTGAGGTCCCCGTCGTCCCGCGGCCCGCCGAGGACCTGGACGAGACGCCAGGACCGGAGGTCGTCGTCGCCTGCACCTCACCGGCGAGCGTGCGACTGGCCGCCGAGCGCGGGCTGTCGATGCTCCTCGGGATGCACGTCGGGGACGAGGAGAAGGCCGAGATGGTCGCGCTGTGGCGCACCTGCGCCCGGGCGGCGGGCCGTTCGCCGGAGGAGATCTCCGGCGCGGCCCATGTCTCGGCCGGCGTCTGCCAGATCGCGGACCGGCGCACCGACGCCGTGGAGGCGCTCACCAAGGCGATGCCGGGCTGGCTGAAGCAGGGCCTCGACGCCCATGTGACCGTCGACGGCCGCGCCCGCGCCATGCGGGACCCGCTCGCGTACACCGAACTGCTCTGCGGGCTGCACCCGGTGGGGACGCCCCGGCTGTGCGCCGACCGGCTCGCTGCCACCAGCGAGCGGACGGGCATCTCCCGCTTCGCCCTGCTCGTCGAGGGCTCCGGCGATCTGGCGGCGACGGAGGAGAACGTACGGCGACTCGGTGCCGAGGTGCTGCCTCACCTCGGCTGAGCCACGCCTTTTCATGCCGGGGAGCTTGCCGCCCCGATTACTGATGCACCTCCCGCGGTTGGAGCGGCAAGCCGTGCTGCGTCACGACCTCAGCAGTCCCGGAGTTCCGGTGACTGGTTGAGGAGTTGGCCGCGGATCGAGGTGAAGCGGGCCAGCCTGTCGTCCACGGACGGGTCCAGAGGGAACACCGCCACACGGTGGCAGTTCTGGAAGGCCAGCCGGACACCGAAGTGCCGCTGCAGCGCGCCGCGAATCGCGTCACTGGCGAGCGCGCGCAGCAGTTGTCCGCGTGCCTGCTCGTTCGGCGGGGGCGTCTGGTTGTCGGCGAACTCTCCGCCGTCGACCTTCAGCTGGGCCACCAGAGAGCTGATCATCTCCCACGCGTAGGGCAGGGAGGTCCGGACGCAGTCGACGAAGGCGGCTTCGTCGACCTCGCCTCGCTCGGCCTGTTCGAGTAGGGCCGGTGAGACGTCGAGCGACATGGGTTCTCCTCTCGCACCCCCACAACAACAGGGGTTGACGGACAAGGGCGGAGATCGGTCGGCGAACACGCAGAGTGCATGCTTCGCGACCTCCAGTTTCTACGGTAAGCAACCGAACGTGACCGCACCAGGAGATTGCGCGCACCGACACGGCGCGGGACGCACACAATCAGCCAATGCCGAACAGGAGTTGACAGCGGCACATGCCGGGGGACGACGGACGCCCACGTGAGAGGCGGGAGAGCGTGACGGAGGGCGACAGTCACCGAGCGGGGTGGCCGTGGCTGCCGAACGGTCCCCGGCGCGATGTGCCGGCAGGGGACCGGCCTCCGGCCGGGGCACTTCCGGCGGTCGAATCGCGCGCACCCGTCGGCGTCGAGTAGCGTTGCCGACCATGCGTCTCGTCATTGCCCGCTGCTCCGTCGACTACGCGGGCCGGCTCACCGCCCATCTCCCCTCGGCCCCCCGTCTGATCCTGGTGAAGGCGGACGGCAGCGTCTCGATCCACGCGGACGACCGGGCCTACAAGCCCCTCAACTGGATGTCGCCGCCCTGCACGCTGAAGGAGGGCACCGGTGAGGAGAAGGGCGTCTGGACCGTCATCAACAAGGCGGGCGAGAAGCTCATCATCACGATGGAGGAGGTCCTCCACGACTCCTCGCACGAACTGGGCGTCGACCCCGGCCTGATCAAGGACGGCGTCGAGGCGCACCTCCAGGAGCTGCTCGCCGACCGCATCGAGACCCTCGGCGAGGGCTATACGCTCATCCGCCGCGAGTACATGACGGCCATCGGGCCCGTCGACATCCTGTGCCGGGACGCCGAGGGCGCGACCGTCGCGGTCGAGATCAAGCGGCGCGGTGAGATCGACGGGGTCGAGCAACTCACCCGCTATCTGGAGCTGTTGAACCGCGACCCGCATCTCGCGCCGGTCCGCGGTGTGTTCGCCGCCCAGGAGATCAAGCCCCAGGCGCGCGTCCTCGCCACCGACCGCGGCATCGGCTGCGCGGTCCTCGACTACGACGCGCTGCGTGGCATCGAGGACGACAAGCTACGGCTGTTCTGAGCCTTTCCACGAAAAAGGGCCGGGTCCGCGGAACGGACCCGGCCCTTTCGCATGAATCGGACCGAACGGAACCTCAGGCCAGGGTGCCGCCGGGCGGGTCGACGGGGGTCGCCGGGGCGCCCGCGGAGGTGTTGGTCTCCACGGGCTGACTGGTGGTGGGGGCGCTGGCGGTGTTGGTCGTGTCCGTCGGGGGCGGGTCGTCGGTCGGATCGTCCGTCGGCTCATCCGTGGGATCGTCCGTCGGGTCGCCCGTGGGGTCGTCCGTCGGATCACCCGTCGGGTCGTCGGTCGGGTCGTCCGTGGGGTCCGTCGACGGGTCGTCGGTCGCCGTCGGCTTGGGCGACGTCTTCGTCGGGGACGTCGTCGGCTTGCCCGTCGGCCCCGCCGTACCGCTCGGATCGTCCGAAGGCCCCGCCGTGTCCGTCGGTGTCGGGTCGTCCGAGGTGCCGAACGTGCCGTCGGGGCCCGGGTCGCTCGGCTCGGGCACGGTGCCCGGGGTGTCGTCGTCCTCGCCGGCCTTGGGGCGGTCCGCGACGAGACCGCCGTCGTCGGCGCCCTCGCTGGCGGAGGGGTTGACGCCGACCTTCTCGGCCGGGGTGTCGCCGTTGCGGTCGGAGGTCGCGCCCAGGGTCACGACGGTGCCCAGGACGGCGGCCAGCAGCGCGCCCGCGCCCACGGCGACCAGGTTGCGCCGGGCGCCGCCGACGACGCTCTTGAAGGCGCTGAGCCGGTGTGCGGGCGAGCCACGACCGGGCCGCTGGGTGACGAGCGTCGTGTCGTTGGTCGGAGGGACCGAGGAACCCGGGGTGGCCGGTGCCGTGGAGGCGGTCGAGGGGAAGGCGCCGTTCCCGGTGAACCCTGCCCCTGAGACCGCACCGAAACCGACCGCGCCGAACCCCGTGGGTGTGTACGCGGAGGGCACGCCCCCGGGCGGTGAGGCCGACTCCTCGCGCCGGGCGTCCGGCACCTCCTCCCCCGCCGCCGTACGCCCGCCGGGCGGTGTCGCCCCGGAGCGGTCGGCGACCAGGGCGAGCGCCCGGCGGCCGGCGACCGTGCCGCGCTTGTCCGCGAGGACGTTGCGCAGGCCGATCGAGGCCTCCAGCTCGGCCCGGGCCCGCTCCAGCTGCCCGGAGCAGAGCGCGAGGACGCCCAGCTCATGGTGGAAGTAGGCCTGTTCGCCGGTCTCGCCGGCGAGGCCCGCCGCCTCCGCGCCGGCCCGGAGCGCCCGCTCCCAGGCGCTCCAGCGCAGGCCCGCCGCGAACGCGGGCGCCGCCTGCCGGGCCAGCGCCACGGCGACGCTCTCCTCGTCCTCGCCGGGCGGGGTCGTGACGGGCACGAGCGCGGTGAGGGCGGCCAGGACGGCGTCCGCCTCGGCCGAGACCCGCTCGGGGGTGACCGAGGGGTGCCCGGCCCACCAGGCGTAGTGCTGGGCGGCGGCGGTGGCGCGCGTCTCGGCGTCGTCGGCGTACCCGGCGGCCTCCAGCTGGGTCCGTACCCCGGCGGCGAGCCGGTAGCGGGCACCGACAGGTGTCACCAGGGCGCAGCCGACCAGCTCGCCGAGGGCCGCGTCGGCGTGGGTGTCGCCCACAAGGGCGGGCAGATGTGCCTGGTGCGGGACCTCGCCACCGAGCGCGACCGCGAACCTGAGGGTCTCGCGGGCCGAGGAACTCAGCCGGGACGCCAGCAGCGCGGCGGGCGCGGCCCCCTCGGCGAGCGACGGCAGGGGGATGTCGTGTTCGTCGGCGGCCGGCCCGAACGACGCCTCGACCAGGGAGGGCGCGTCCTGGAAGACCCCGAACTCGTCGACGGCGTCCTCGCCGGCCCGCTGCCGGTCCCGCTGCCTCAGCAGCGCCCCGGCCTGGGTGAAGCGCAGCGGCAGGCCCTCGGACTCGAACCAGAGATCACCGGCCCAGTTCGCCTCGTCCTCGGTGAGCGTCCGCCCGACGGCACGTTCGAGGAGCCGCTCGCTGCCGGCCCGGTCGAAGCCGCCGAGCACGATCTCCTCAAGAGGCGCGTCGGCGGACGGCAGGGGGATGTCGGGGGTGGCGCCGAGCAGGAAGGCGCACTCGGGGGTGGCGTCGAGCAGCTCGTCGAGCGCGATTCCGCCGAACTCCAGGTCGTCGAGGACGACGACCGCGCCGATGTCCCGCACGGTGTCGAGGATCTGCTGCCGGGCGGGCCGGAACAGCGGTGTGCTGTACACGGCTGCGAACAGTTCGTACAGCAGGTCGTCGACCGTGCGCCGGAATCCGCTCAGCCGGACGACACCGTCGGGTGCCAGATCCGCGCAGTCCTCGGCGACCGCGTCGAGGAGCGTGGTGCGACCGGAGCCGGGGGCTCCGCTGAGGCGGACGGAGCGGCCGCGCGCGAGGAGCCGTACGAGCCGGTCTCTCTCGTCGTCGCGCTGGAGCAGGGGCAGCCGGGGCAGCGTGGGGCCCGGGGGCACCGGCGGCCGGGCGGCGCGGTCGATCGCGGTGCGCTCGGCGGCGGGGTGTTTCACGGGCCGACCAGGCAGTTCGCCCGGCGGGCAGTTCTCTATCTCGCTGCCGTCGACGGGGTTGACGGTGAGCAGGAAGTCGCCCGAGACGAGCTGGACGGTGCGGGCGAGTGCCGGAGCGTGCCGGTCGAAGTCCTGCGTCAGCGCGTCACGTGGTGGACGCTTGCTCTGCGCCTGTCCGTCGTCATGGCCGTACTCTTCGGGTCCCCGGGTGTTCGGGTCCATCGGTTCTAGCCCCCCAAAAGCGTCTCGTGTGCTGGAGCCCCTCCCGGCCTTGCCGCACACCGCGCTGTCGCTTCTGGTCCGGAGCCCGCTCGAGGGTAGCTGGCAGCGGGCAGCCGAACCCTAAACCTTCGCACAGTATCTCCGACAGTCCGGGGTCCCGCGCCGTCCGAGACGTCACAGTCTCGTGAGGATTGCGAGCGTCGTGCGTTTCGCCCCCATGGCCCCCAATGACGACCGGCGACGACCGGGTGTCCCGCACACACCGACCCATACGTACGGACCCGCACACGCGTTCACACGCGAGGGGAACGAGTCCGGACCGATCGCCCTCCGGGACCGGTCACACGCCGGGACCGGTCACACTCTGGGCAAGGACTCCAGACCGATGCCGCCCTCGATCGCCAGGATGCGGTGCAGCCGGGTGGCCACGAGCAGTCGCTGCATCTGCGGTGGCACATCGCGCAGCACCAGCCGCCGTCCGCACCGTCCCGCCCGCCGGTGGGCTCCCATGATCACCCCGAGTCCGGTGGCATCCCAGGAGTCCAGCTCTGACAGGTCGAGCACCAGGTCGCCGGCTCCGTCGTCGACGGCCGAGTGCAGGACCGTACGGGCGTCCGCCGCGCTGCGTACGTCGAGGCGGCCCCCGACGACCAGCTCGGCGTGGTCGCCCCTGATGTACATAAGCGCTCCCCGTGAGTGCGTCTCGTACTCCGTGATGTGGGTGATGCAACCTCTGACTGCGTTTGACACCGTCAGGTTGCCGTCTGTGAGCGAACCGATACCGAATTCACCTCAAGGGGTGAGGCCGGAGAGGCTCATGCGTTCACATGCGTGGGAAGAGCCGCCCGTGACGCGTACGTCGGCGTCAGTAGGTGTAGAAGCCCTGCCCGCTCTTGCGTCCGATGTCACCGGCGTCCACCATCCGGCGCATCAGCTCCGGAGGGGCGAACTTCTCGTCCTGGGACTCGGTGTAGATGTTGCTGGTGGCGTGCAGCAGGATGTCGACGCCCGTCAGGTCCGCCGTCGCCAGCGGTCCCATCGCGTGGCCGAAGCCCAGCTTGCAGGCGAGGTCGATGTCCTCGGCGGTGGCGACACCCGACTCGTACAGCTTCGCGGCCTCGACGACGAGGGCGGAGATGAGACGGGTGGTCACAAAGCCGGCGACGTCGCGGTTGACGACGATGCAGGTCTTGCCGACCGACTCGGCGAACTCCCGTGCGGTGGCGAGTGTCTCGTCGGTCGTCTTGTAGCCGCGCACCAGTTCGCACAGCTGCATCATCGGCACCGGCGAGAAGAAGTGGACGCCGACGACCCGCTCGGGCCGCTCGGTGGCGGCCGCGATCTTGGTGATCGGGATGGCGGAGGTGTTCGAGGCGAGCACGGTGTCCTCGCGGACGACCTTGTCGAGCGTCCGGAAGATCTCGTGCTTCACTTCGAGCTTCTCGAAGACGGCTTCGACGACGATGTCCGCGTCGGCCGCCGCGTCGAGGTCGGTGGTGGCGGTGATCCGCCTCAGCGCCGCCTCGGCGTCCTCGGCCGCCAACTTGCCCTTGCTCACGAACTTGTCGTACGACGCCGTGATGCCGCCGATGCCACGGTTCAGCGCCTCGTCGGTGACATCGCGCAGGACGACGTCCCAGCCCGCCTGCGCGGACACCTGGGCGATCCCGGACCCCATGAGCCCGGCTCCGATGACGGCGAGCTTCCGTGCCACTGTGCGACTCCCCTGGTACGCGCTGTCGATGGGTTACCTCTCGGGCGGACACTAGCGCTCGTGAGGGGCCGTGTGACCGCTTAGTAACGCGAGTCACGTCTCAATGGGCGGACGTCACACCGGCAGCGCTCACTCGGAGGGGCGGACGGCGTAGTTGAGCACCTTCTCGCCCAACAGGCCCTCCGTGTCACCCAGGAGAAGAAGCACCACTCGTGACACTTCGTCCGGTTCGCGCCCGGCGAGCGTCCCCCGCCCGGTGACGGCCGTCACCGTCTGGTGGACCCGGTCGATCTGACCGCCGATCAGGGTGGCCAGCGGGTCGGGCCGCGGCTGCGCCGGTCTCCTCACGTAGGGGCGTCCGGACGTCCTGTCGCGTCTGGTCCCGTTTGGTCCCGTTCCGCCGTCCGGTGGACGTGACGCGGGACGCGTACGTCGGCGCGTACGCCACTCCCGCCCTGCTGTACGGCGTTTTGGTGACCCCCGGGCTCGCGGCGGTCGCCGTGACGGTGGGCACACGGGGCCTCCGGACGGGCGGGGCGTAACTACGCTGGTCACATGGTCAATCTGACGCGCATCTACACCAGGACCGGCGACAAGGGCACCACCAACCTCGGGGACATGAGCCGGGTGCCGAAGACCGATCCTCGGATCTCGGCGTACGCGGACGCCAACGAGGCCAACGCGGCGCTGGGGACCGCGATCGCGCTGGGCGGGCTGGAGGAGGAGATCGTCAAGGTCCTCGTCCGGGTGCAGAACGACCTGTTCGATGTCGGGGCCGACCTCTCCACGCCCGTCGTCGAGAACCCCGAGTTCCCGCCCCTGCGCGTCGAGCAGTTCTACATCGACAAGCTGGAGGCGGACTGCGACCGCTTCAACGAGCGGCTGGACAAGCTCCGCTCCTTCATCCTGCCCGGCGGCACCCCCGGCGCCGCCCTCCTCCACCAGGCGTGCACGGTGGTCCGGCGGGCCGAGCGCTCCACCTGGGCGGCCCTGGAAGCCCACGGCGACGAGATGAACCCCCTCACCGCGACCTACCTCAACCGCCTCTCCGACCTCCTGTTCATCCTCGCGAGGACGGCGAACAAGGAGGTCGGAGATGTGCTGTGGGTGCCGGGCGGGGAGCGCTAACGGTCCCTCGTCGTGCCGCGTGCGGCCTGGTACAGGCCCGTCGCGACGAGTACTCCGCCGACGCACATCATCACCACGCCGACCTTGGTCAGGGTGACGACCGGGGTCTCCACCCCGTCGGTGAAGAGCCACAGCACCAGGCCGATCACGAAGGTGACGGTCCCTTCCACCAGGTTCCGCGTCGGCCTGCTCACCATCCTGCCCATCGTGCCGCTCATCGTCCGGCACCCTCCTTCGAGTACGTGACCCGGTGCTCGCCCTCCGGGGTGCCCGGGTCCTTCTTCGGCCAGATCAGGTAGGCCAGGGCCACCAGCCCGTGGATGCCCGCCGCCCGGAGCGCGACCCACTGGAAGGACCGCAGTGAATCGACGTTCCCGTCGTCGCCGACGTACCAGACGGCCAGCTGGAGCAGGGCCAGCGCCACCCCGGCGGCCACCAGCGTCCGGGTCCAGAGCTTGCCCTCGTACCGGGCGCGGGCCAGGCCGTACTTCGGCGGTCCCGCCGGCTTGGGCCCGCCGGCCAGGCGATGCGCCGCGTGACCGTCCAGCCAACTGATCATGTAGTGGCCGTACCCCACGGTGAAGCCGATGTAGAGCGCCGCCACACCGTGCTCCCAGCTCGGCTCGGCGCCGTTCTTCAGGTCGATCGCGGTCACGACGAACAGCACCAGTTCGAGCACCGGCTCGCAGAGCAGCAGCACGACACTGGCCCCGCGCTTGTTCAGTAGGTAGCGAACGGCCAGGGCCAGCGCCAGCAGCACCCAGAAGCCGACCTCGCAGGCGATGATCAACGCGACGATCACGATGCGCTCCTTTCGGTCACCCTTCCAGGCTCCCGGCGGAACGCACGACATTCGTCGTCGGCGGTGACGAAGTCGCGGTACATCGAAAGATGCAGTCCAGGACCGTTCGCGGGCATCAGGCGCCCGGGTCCCGTCCCGTGTTGGATGGGGACATGGCCGTACGACTGCCCCGCCCGCACCGCATGGACGTGTACATCGCCGTCGCCGGACTCCTCGGTGGGCTGCTGCTGTGGGGCCTGGGCCTCAGCACGCGCACGGCGCACGACGGGATCGTGGTGTTCGAGGGCTACTGGTGGGTGCTGCCGCCCCTCGTCGTGACCGCCGGCTGCGAGGCCCTGCGCAGCACCATGCCGCGCACGGCCCTGCTGGTCGGGTGGGCGGCCCTGACCCTGGAGACGATGACCCGGGGCAGCCTGCTCACAGTGCTGATGTTCACCGACCTGGTGTACGCGGCTGTGCTGTACGGCCCGCCCACCACGGCCCGCCGGGTCCCCTGGATCGCCGGACTGGCCACCGTGGCCTTCACCGTGGTGCCCCTCGCGGCTTTCCGGAAGCCGGATGCCCTGCTGATCGGTCTGGTCGTCGGGCTGGTCTCCCTCATGCCCGCCGCCACCGGCTGGATCGTCCGCAACCACCGCGACGCCGCCGAGGCCGCCCGGCTGCGCGCCGAACAGACCGCCCTGCTGGCGGAGATGGACCGCACCCAGGCCGTCGTGTCCGAACGGGCGCGTATGGCACGGGAGTTGCACGACATGGTCGCCAACCACCTCTCCGCGATCGCGATCCACTCCACGGCCGCGCTCTCCCTCGACGACCCGGACACCTCCAAGGAGGCCCTCGGGGTCATCCGGGAGAACAGCGTCGAGGGGCTCGCGGAGATGCGCCGGCTGATCGGCATCCTGCGGGACGCGGGCGACGACACCGAGCCGGCCGCCGCGCCCACCCTCGACGGGATCGGCTCGCTCGTCGAGGGAGCCCGCACCAACGGGCTGGACGCGACCCTCGACGCCGACCACGGCGACGCCCTCCCGGCCCCCGTCGAACTGGCGGCCTACCGCATCGTCCAGGAGTCGTTGACGAACGCCCTCAAGCACGCCTCCCCCGGCCGGGTCACCGTCGCGCTGCGCCAGCTGGACGGCTCTCTCACCATCGCCGTGACCAGCCCGTTCGGTGACCGCGACGGCCCGAGCGCGCCCGGTTCCGGCGCCGGTCTGGTGGGGATACGGGAGCGGGTCGCGCTGCTGGGCGGCACCTTCGAGGCGGGCCCCGAGAGCTCGGGACACGGCAAGATCTGGAGCGTCCGCGTCTCCCTCCCCGCCGCCGACGGGGAGCCCGTGTGACCCCCGCACCCGTCGCCGCCATCGCCATCGGCGCCGCCGTCGCCATCGCCGCAGTCGAAGGAGAACCCGCATGATCCGTGTGCTCGTCGCCGAGGACCAGTCCGCCGTACGGGCCGGGCTGGTCCTCATCCTGCGCAGCGCGCCGGACATCGAGGTGGTCGGTGAGGCGGCGGACGGCGAGCGGGCGGTGGCGCTCGCCCGGGAGCTGCGGCCCGACCTGGTGCTGATGGACGTTCAGATGCCGCGCCTGGACGGGGTGTCGGCGACCCGTCAGGTCGTCGCCGAGGGGCTGGCCGATGTGCTGGTGCTCACCACCTTCGACCTCGACGAGTATGTGTTCGGGGCGCTGCGGGCCGGTGCCGCCGGGTTCCTGCTGAAGAACACGGAGGCCAAGGACCTCATCGAGGCCGTACGGGCGGTGGGGCGCGGCGAGGGTCTGATCGCTCCGGCGGTCACCCGGCGGCTGATCGCCGAGTTCGCCGCCAAGCCCGTACGCGAGCCCACGGCCGATCCGGCGGTCCTGGACTCCCTTACCCGCCGAGAGCGGCAGGTCCTCTCCTGCCTGGGCGAAGGGCTGTCGAACGCGGAGATCGCCGGACGGCTGGCCATGGCCGAGGCGACCGTGAAGACGCACGTCAGCCGTCTGCTGGGGAAGCTCGATCTGCGCAGCCGGGTTCAAGCGGCAGTCCTGGCGCAGGAGTTGGGAGTCTGACCTTCGCCGGCCCACCGTCGGTCCTGCGTCGGTCCCGCGTCGGCCCGCCCTGAGGTGTCACGCGTGAGCACACTGGTCCAGACCCATTGACCTATGGTCCAGACCTTTCTATTCTCGGCCGCACTGCGCCACGTCATGCTCATGCTCACGACACCTCACAAGGAGGCGCACATGCGCTTCAGGCACAGAGCGATAGCGGGTCTCGCCACCCTCCTCCTCCCCCTCGCCGGCCTCGTCGGTCTCGCCACCCCCGCGCAGGCGGCCACGGCGGCGACCGCCACCTACGCCAAGCCCCAGGACTGGGGCTCCGGCTTCGAAGGCAAGTGGACCGTCAAGAACACCGGGACGACCACGATCAGCTCCTGGACCGTCGAGTGGGACTTCCCCTCCGGCACCTCCGTCACCTCCGCCTGGGACGCGGACGTCACCTCCTCCGGCACCCACTGGACCGCCAAGAACAAGTCCTGGAACGGCACCCTCGCCCCCGGCGCCTCCGTCTCCTTCGGTTTCAACGGGAGCGGCTCAGGCTCCCCTTCGAACTGCAAGCTGAACGGCGGCAGCTGTGACGGCGGCCCGTCCGTCCCCGGTGACGCGGCCCCCTCCGCCCCCGGCACCCCGACCACCTCGGACGTCACCAACACCTCGGTGAAGCTGAGCTGGAGCGCCGCCACCGACGACAAGGGCATCAAGAACTACGACGTCCTGCGCGGCGGCACCAAGGTCGCCACCGTCACCGGCACCACCTACACCGACACCGGCCTCACCGCCGGCACCGACTACTCGTACACCGTCCAGGCCCGTGACACCGCCGACCAGACCGGCCCGGTGAGCGGCGCGGCCGCCGTACGGACCACCGGCGGCGGGACCAACCCGAACCCCGGCTCCAAGGTCAACCTCGGCTACTTCACCGAGTGGGGCGTCTACGGCCGCAACTACCACGTGAAGAACCTGGTGACCTCGGGCTCGGCCGCGAAGATCACCCACATCAACTACGCCTTCGGCAACGTCAAGAACGGCCAGTGCGTGCTGGACGACGCCTACGCGGCCACCGACAAGGCGTACACCGCCGACCAGTCCGTCAGCGGCACCGCCGACACCTGGGACCAGCCGCTGCGCGGCAACTTCAACCAGCTCCGCCAGCTCAAGGCGAAGTACCCGCACATCAAGGTGCTGTACTCCTTCGGCGGCTGGACCTACTCCGGCGGCTTCGGCCAGGCCGCGCAGAACCCGGCCGCCTTCGCCAAGTCCTGCAAGGCCGTCGTGGAGGACCCCCGCTGGGCCGATGTCTTCGACGGCATCGACATCGACTGGGAGTACCCGAACGCCTGCGGTCTGACCTGCGACACCTCGGGCCCGGCCGCATTCAGGAACCTGATGTCGGCGCTGCGTACCGAATTCGGCTCGAACTACCTGGTCACCGCGGCCATCACCGCCGACGGCTCCTCCGGCGGCAAGATCGACGCGGCCGACTACGGCGGCGCCGCGGCCTCGCTGAACTGGTACAACGTGATGACGTACGACTACTTCGGCGCCTGGGCGAACACCGGCCCGACCGCCCCGCACTCCCCGCTGACCTCGTACTCCGGCATCCCGACCGCCGGCTTCAACTCGGCCGACGCGATCGCCAAGCTGAAGGCGAAGGGCGTACCGTCCGCCAAGCTCCTGCTCGGCATCGGCTTCTACGGCCGCGGCTGGACCGGCATCACCCAGTCCGCTCCCGGCGGCACGGCGACCGGCGCGGCCACCGGCACCTATGAGGCGGGCATCGAGGACTACAAGGTGCTCAAGAACTCCTGCCCGGCCACCGGCACCATCGCCGGCACGGCCTACGCGCACTGCGGCACCAACTGGTGGAGCTACGACACCCCCGCCACCATCGGCACCAAGATGACCTGGGCCAAGAACCAGGGGCTGGGCGGCGCGTTCTTCTGGGAGTTCAGCGGCGACACGGGCAACGGAGAGCTGGTGAACGCGATCAGCAACGGGCTGAAGTAGAACGGCGACCGGCTGAGGCAGCCGGCCGTAGAAAGATCACGCGACGTTGACGCTCCCCCCAGACTTCGTCCGGGGGGACCCCCACCCAGCGAGTGAAAGTGGCTACGCCACATTCACTCGCTGTCCGGGCGGGGCTGCCTCCAGCCACGCGAGGAAACCGGTCAGCGCGTCATCGCTCATCGCCAGTTCCAGCCGGGTCCCGCGGTGCAGACACGCGAGGATCACCGCGTCGGAGAGCAGCGCCAGCTCCTCCTCGCCCTCGGGGGTGCGGCGCCCGGCCACCTCGATCGCCGAGCGCTCCAGGACCCGGCGGGGGCGGATCGAGTAGGAGAAGACGCGGTACCACTCGATACGGTCGCCGTTGTAGCGGGCGACCCCGTACCCCCAGCCCTTGCCGTTCTCGTCGCTGCCGGGTTTCTCGGGGGCCTCCCAGCGGAGGCTGCAGTCGAAGGTGCCGCCGGAACGCTGGATGAGGCGCCGGCGCAGTCCGAAGACGAAAAGCCCCACCACCACGAGCGCGATCACCGACCCGCACACAGTCAGAGCGAGGACCATCGACACCGACCTCCTCGTCTCCTAGGTACTGCGACCGCTAGGTAATGGAACGTAAAAAACAGCCACATTTGCCGCAGCCGCGGCCGGATCAGGATGAAGACATCCAGACCCAGCCGCGGCTGAGGTACAGCATCACACGGCGGACGGGCTCAGCGCGCCGCCGCCGTACGCAGTCGTACATCCGCGCGGCGCTCGGCGGCGGCATCGCCCTCCGCCTTCGCGCGCTCCAGCTCTCGCTCCGCGCCCTGGACGTCGATCTCGTCGGCCAGCTCGGCGACCTCGGCCAGCAGGGACAGCTTGTTGTCCGCGAACGAGATGAAACCGCCGTGCACGGCGACGACGACGGTGCCGCCCTCACTCGTACGGATGGTCACCGGGCCCGACTCCAGCACACCGAGCAGCGGCTGGTGACCGGGCATGACGCCGATGTCGCCGGACGTGGTACGGGCGACGACCAGGGTGGCCTGGCCCGACCAGACCTCTCGGTCGGCCGCGACCAGCGCGACGTGCAGCTCAGCAGCCAAGGTGGCTCCTCGGGTCACCACCCGGCGCCTCGGCCGGGTGTTGGGTCAATTCTAGAGGGAGTACAGAGAGGGGCGGGACGCACCCCATGAGGTGTGGCCTCGCCCCCCACTGTTCACGAGTCGCCGGGCGTCAGGAGACGCCGAGCTCCTTCGCGTTCTTCTTCAGGTCCTCGATACCACCGCACAGGAAGAACGCCTGCTCGGGGAAGTGGTCGTACTCGCCGTCGATGATCGCGTTGAACGCGGTGATCGACTCCTCCAGCGGGACGTCCGACCCGTCGACGCCGGTGAACTGCTTGGCGACGTGGGTGTTCTGGGACAGGAAGCGCTCCACGCGACGGGCACGGTGGACGGTGAGCTTGTCCTCCTCGCCCAGCTCGTCGATACCGAGGATCGCGATGATGTCCTGGAGGTCCTTGTACTTCTGCAGCACCGTCTTGACGCGCATGGCGGTGTTGTAGTGGTCCGCCGCGATGTAGCGGGGGTCCAGGATGCGGGACGTGGAGTCCAGCGGGTCCACGGCCGGGTAGATGCCCTTCTCGGAGATCGGACGGGAGAGAACCGTCGTCGCGTCGAGGTGGGCGAACGTGGTGGCCGGGGCCGGGTCGGTCAGGTCGTCCGCGGGGACGTAGATCGCCTGCATCGAGGTGATCGAGTGACCACGGGTCGAGGTGATGCGCTCCTGGAGGAGACCCATCTCGTCGGCCAGGTTCGGCTGGTAGCCCACCGCGGAGGGCATACGGCCGAGCAGGGTCGACACCTCGGAACCGGCCTGGGTGAAGCGGAAGATGTTGTCGATGAAGAACAGCACGTCCTGCTTCTGCACATCGCGGAAGTACTCCGCCATGGTCAGACCGGCCAGGGCCACGCGCAGACGGGTGCCCGGGGGCTCGTCCATCTGGCCGAAGACCAGCGCGGTCTTGTCGATGACGCCCGACTCCGCCATCTCCTCGATGAGGTCGTTGCCCTCACGAGTGCGCTCACCGACACCGGCGAACACGGAGACACCGTCGTGGTTGTTGGCGACGCGGTAGATCATCTCCTGGATGAGCACCGTCTTGCCGACGCCGGCACCGCCGAACAGACCGATCTTTCCACCCTTGACGTACGGGGTGAGAAGGTCGATGACCTTGACGCCGGTCTCGAACATCTCGGTCTTCGACTCGAGCTCGTCGAAGTTGGGGGCCTTGCGGTGGATGGACCAGCGCTCGCCCTCGTACTGCTCGTCGGTGTTCAGCACCTCACCGAGGGTGTTGAACACCTTGCCCTTGGTGAAGTCGCCGACCGGGACGGAGATGCCCGTGCCGGTGTCGGTGACCGGGGCCTGGCGGACCAGACCGTCGGTGGGCTGCATCGAGATCGTGCGGACCAGGCCGTCACCCAGGTGCTGGGCGACCTCCAGGGTCAGCGTCTTCTTCGCGCCGTCCTGGGCCGGGTCGGCCACCTCGACGTGAAGGGCGTTGTAGATCTCCGGCATGGCGTCGACGGGGAATTCCACGTCGACGACCGGGCCGATGACCCGGGCGACGCGGCCCGTGGCAACGGCCGTCTCAACTGTCGTCGTCATTACCTGTCACTCCCCGCGGTCGCGTCGGCCAGGGCTGCGGAGCCACCGACGATCTCGCTGATTTCCTGGGTGATTTCGGCCTGGCGGGCCGCGTTGGCAAGGCGGGAGAGCGTGTTGATCAAGTCTCCCGCGTTGTCGGTCGCCGACTTCATCGCACGGCGCGTGGCGGCGTGCTTGGAGGCAGCCGACTGGAGCAGTGCGTTGTAGATACGGCTCTCGACGTAGCGCGGCAGCAGGGCGTCGAGGACGTCCTCCGCCGACGGCTCGAAGTCGTACAGCGGAAGGATCTCGCCCTTCGCCGTCGACTCCTCGGCCACCTCGTCGAGGCTGAGCGGCAGCAGACGGGCGTCGAGCGCCGTCTGCGTCATCATCGAGACGAACTCGGTGTAGACGATGTGGAGTTCATCCACACCACCCTCGGCCGTGTCCTTCTCGATGGCCTCGATCAGCGGACCCGCGACCTTCTTCGCGTCCGCGTAGCTCGGCTCGTCGGTGAAGCCCGACCACGACTCCACGACCTTGCGCTCGCGGAAGTTGTAGTGGGCCAGACCGCGGCGGCCGACGATGTAGGTGTCGACCTCCTTGCCCTCCGCCTGGAGGCGCGCCGTCAGCTGCTCGGCGACCTTGATGGCGTTGGAGTTGAAGGCGCCGGCCAGTCCGCGGTCGCTCGTGAGGAGCAGCACCGCGGAACGGGTCGCCGTCTCCGCCTCCGTGGTCAGCGGGTGCTTGGTGTTCGAACCGGTACCGACCGCCGTGACCGCGCGGGTGAGCTCGGTCGCGTACGGCGTGGAGGCCGCCACCTTGCGCTGCGCCTTGACGACGCGCGAGGCGGCGATCATCTCCATCGCCTTGGTGATCTTCTTGGTCGCGGTGACGGATCGGATGCGACGCTTGTAGACCCGGAGCTGGGCTCCCATGAGTCAGGTCCCTTCCTTACGTCACTTGGCCGTGGCCGGGGCGTCCTCGCCGAGAAGCTTGCCGTCCGAGGTCTCGAACTGCTTCTTGAACTCGGCGATCGCGTCGGCAACAGCGGTGAGGGTGTCGTCCGACATCTTGCCGCCCTCCTTGATGGAGGTCATGAGGCCCTGCTCCTTGCGGTGCAGGTACTCCAGGAGCTCCTTCTCGAAGCGGCGGACGTCGGAGACCGGGACATCGTCCATCTTGCCGGTGGTACCGGCCCACACGGAGACGACCTGGTCCTCGGTCGGCATCGGCTGGTACTGCGGCTGCTTGAGCAGCTCGACCAGACGCTGACCGCGCTCCAGCTGCGACTTCGACGCGGCGTCCAGGTCGGAACCGAAGGCGGCGAACGCCTCCAGCTCACGGTACTGGGCGAGGTCGAGGCGCAGTCGGCCGGAGACCTGCTTCATCGCCTTGTGCTGCGCGGAACCACCGACTCGGGAGACGGAGATACCGACGTTCAGCGCGGGGCGCTGACCGGCGTTGAAGAGGTCCGACTCCAGGAAGCACTGGCCGTCGGTGATGGAGATGACGTTGGTCGGGATGAACGCCGAGACGTCGTTGGCCTTCGTCTCGACGATCGGCAGACCGGTCATCGAGCCGGCACCCAGGTCGTCGGAGAGCTTCGCGCAGCGCTCCAGCAGACGGGAGTGCAGGTAGAAGACGTCACCCGGGTAGGCCTCACGGCCCGGCGGGCGGCGCAGCAGCAGCGACACGGCGCGGTAGGCGTCGGCCTGCTTCGAGAGGTCGTCGAAGATGATGAGGACGTGCTTGCCCTCGTACATCCACTGCTGACCGATGGCCGAACCGGTGTACGGCGCAAGGTACTTGAAGCCGGCCGGGTCGGACGCCGGGGCGGCGACGATGGTCGTGTACTCCAGCGCGCCGGCCTCTTCGAGGGCGCCACGCACGGAGGCGATGGTCGAGCCCTTCTGGCCGATGGCGACGTAGACGCAGCGGACCTGCTTGTTCACGTCGCCGGAGCGCCAGTTGTCGCGCTGGTTGATGATCGTGTCGACGGCCAGGGCGGTCTTGCCGGTCTGGCGGTCGCCGATGATCAGCTGACGCTGGCCGCGGCCGACCGGGGTCATGGCGTCGACGGCCTTGTAGCCGGTCTCCATCGGCTCGTGCACCGACTTACGGGCCATGACACCGGGAGCCTGCAGCTCCAGGGCACGGCGGCCGGACGTCTCGATCTCGCCGAGGCCGTCGATCGGGTTGCCGAGCGGGTCGACGACGCGGCCGAGGTAGCCCTCGCCCACGGCGACCGACAGCACCTCGCCGGTACGGCTGACCGGCTGGCCCTCCTCGATACCGCTGAACTCACCGAGGACGATGGCGCCGATCTCGCGCTCTTCCAGGTTGAGCGCGAGGCCGAGGGTGCCGTCCTCGAACTTCAGCAGTTCGTTGGCCATGGCCGAGGGAAGTCCCTCGACCTTCGCGATGCCGTCGCCGGCAAGGGTGACCGTACCGACCTCCTCGCGCGAGGCCGCGTCCGGCTTGTACGACTGGACGAAGTTCTCCAGCGCGTCCCGGATCTCCTCCGGCCGGATCGTGAGCTCCGCCATCTGGGTTCCCTGCTCTCCTTGTTGGGCCCGAAGTTTCACTTTGGGGGGATGCCTAAACTCCCGGACTCCCCCCTGAAAGAGGTGAATCCTCTGCACGGCCCAACCGGGCCGCAGACATACGTACGTACTGCTGTACTGCTACTTACTGCTATGAAGTTTGTGCTAGCTCGCCAGGCGGCGGCCTGCGTCCTCGAGCCGGTCAGCGATCGAGCCGTTGATGATCTCGTCGCCGACCTGGACCCGGATCCCGCCGAGAACCTCGGGGTCCACGTCGAGGTTGAGGTGCATGGCGCGGCCGTAGAGCTTCGCCAGGGCGGCGCCGAGGCGTCGCTTCTGCGGGTCGCTCAGCGGGACCGCCGAGGTGACGACGGCGACCACACGGTTCCGGCGGTCGGCGGCGAGCTTGGACAGCGACTCGAGTCCCGCTTCCAGGCTACGTCCACGCGGCGCGGTCACCAGACGCGTCACCAGACGCTCGGTGGTGGCCTTGGCGCGGCCGCCGAGCAGGCTGCGCAGCAGCTCGCCCTTGGCCGAGGCGCCCGCGGCACGGTCGGTCAGCGCGGACCGGAGCCCGGTGTTCGAGGAGACGATCCGGCCGAACCGGAACAGTTCGTCCTCCACGTCGTCGAGCGTGCCCGACTGCTGCGCGGCGGTGAGGTCGGCGATGGCGGCCAGCTGCTCCAGCGCGTCCACCAGGTCGCGGGACTGCGACCAGCGGGAGCGCACCAGACCGGACACCAGGTCGGCGGTGGTCGCGCCGACCTGTCCGCCGAGGATCCGGCCGGACAGTTCGGCCTTGGCCTCGCCGGCCTGCGCCGGGTCGGTGAGGACCCGACGCAGCGACACCTCGCGGTCGAGCAGCGCGGTGACGGCGGCCAGCTCGTCGGCGAGCCGCGCCGCGTCCACGGACGTGGAGTCCGTCAGCGCGTCGAGACGCTCACGTGCGGCTGCCAGGGCCTCGCGGCTCGCTCCGTTCATCGCGCGGCCTCGGCCTTCTCCTCAAGATCATCGAGGAAGCGGTCGATGACGCGGCTCTGCCGGGCGTGGTCCTCCAGGGACTCGCCGACGAGCTTGCCGGCCAGGTCGGTGGCGAGCTTGCCCACGTCCTGGCGCAGCGCCGAAGAGGCGGCCTTGCGGTCGGCCTCGAGCTGCGAGTGGCCGGCGGCGATGATCTCCTCGCGCTGCCGCTGACCCTCCGCACGCATCTCGGCGATGAGCGTGGCGCCCTGCTCCTGCGCCTCCTGGCGCAGACGCGCGGCCTCGTGCCGGGCCTCGGCGAGCTGAGCCTTGTACTGCTCAAGAACGCTCTGGGCCTCGACCTTCATGGCCTCGGCCTCTTCGATACCGCCCTCGATCGCGTCGCGGCGCTCTTCCAGAACCTTGTTGATGTTCGGAAGGAGCTTCTTCCAGAAGAAGAAGAACACGATGGCGAAGGCGATGGCGCCCACGAGCAGCTCGGGGCCCGGCGGAATGAGCGGGTTCTGCTCTTCCTCGGCCGCCAGCTGTACCAGGTTGGCGATCACATCAGTGCCTTTCCTTGAAAGGTTTCGATCGTCAGAGCGTCGGTCTAGTAGACGAACGGCATGACGATGCCGATGAGGGCGAGCGCCTCACAGAAGGCGAAACCGAGGATCTGGTTGGCACGGATCAGGCCGGCCGCTTCGGGCTGGCGGGCCAGCGCCTGGGTGCCGTTGCCGAAGATGATGCCGACGCCGACGCCCGGGCCGATGGCGGCGAGGCCGTAGCCGATGGAACCGATGTTGCCTTCGACAGCGGCGAGGGTCTCAAGGGCAGCCATGCTGATTCTTCCTTCTCTTTCAGGACCGGTGGGGGTTGGCCACCGGACGTTCTGGGGCTGAGGGTGGTTACGGCTCAGTGGTGCTCGGCGAGAGCGCCCTGAACGTAGGTGCAGGCCAGCAGCACGAACACGTATGCCTGGACGGCCTGGACGAAGAGCTCGAAGCCGACCATGGCCACGGCCATCACGAAGGACACACCGGCGGCCGGAACCATCCAGCTGTTGAGCAGGTACCAGGAGGCGACCGTGAACATGACCAGCATCAGGTGGCCGGCGAACATGTTGGCGAACAGTCGCACCGCGTGGGTGAAGGGGCGGACCAGAAGGTTCGAGAAGAACTCGATGACCATGACCAGCGGCAGAACGGGGCCGAGCGACTTGTCGTAGCCGGTGACGTTCTTGAAGAAGCCCACGAAACCGTGCTTCTTGAAGGTCAGCGAGACCCACACCACGTAGACGATGGCGGCCAGGACCGCCGGGTAGGCGATGATCGACGACACCGGGAACTGTGCCAGCGGGATCACGGACCAGATGTTCATGATCCAGATGAAGAAGAACAGCGAGACCATGAAGGGGACGAACTTCTCCCCGTCCTTCTTGCCGATGGTCTCGTAGACGATGCCGCGGCGTACGAAGTCGTAGCCCGCCTCGCCGATCATCTGCAGCTTGCCCGGGACCACCTTCGCCTTACCGAAGGCGAGCGTGAAGAAGGTGATCACCAGGAGGGTGGTGATCAGCGCGAGCAGCATCACCTTGTTGAACTCGAACCCGCCGACCGTGGCGATCGGCTTGAAGAGGAACGAGTGCAGGCCCGGAGCCGGGAAGCCACAGCCGTTGTCGGACATGATCCGACAGCTCCAGTCAAAGGCGAGCTGGGTCCGGTCAGCACTCACCACGGGCTCCTTCGGCGTGACGCATGGGTACGGCAACCTCGTTGTGTCGGCGCGGCGCGCAGCCGCGGGTCGGCACTGGACTGGTGTTACGGATGTGGGGGCGGCTGGGGGGCATCAAGCCTCGCGATTGAGCAGGCGTCAGCTCAGATGCCCGCGCCCGCGATGCCGCAGTTGGCACCGGACGATAGCAGGAGTTCGCACACGCCCTTATCCCGGCCCTACTCCTCACGACGAGTGCCCCGATTTTTCGGGCTTGCTGCCCGTCGGCGCATCGGGTTCGACATAGAGGATCTTGGCCTTCATGTGCGCGCGCGTCTGTGCCGCGATCCACACGAGGGTGGTGGCGACGAGCGTGAACGCGAAGGCCCGGGGGTGGAACAGAGTGGTGTCCTTGAATGCGGACAGAAAGATGAACAACAGCAGAATCTGTGCCGCGTAAAGCATCAGCCCCATCATCTGGAACAGATGAGGAAGCGATTTGGCTGTGCGCTGCAGAACGTAGAGCCCGATTCCCATGAAGAGGATCGTGATCACCGCCGCGACGATGGCGCCGAGGGCCCCCTTGCCTCCGACGACCACACCGCTGATGACAGCGGCGATCGCGCCGGCGGCTGCCGTGGGTACGGCGGCCTGAAGAAGGGTCCGGACGTCATTGGACGGCATGGCGGCAACTCCGCTTGCTGAGGGGGCAGGGTGTCGTCATGGACGAGCGTAGACCCCGGGGGCGAGCGGAAATCTCGCGGCAATGGACCGTCGTATTGCGGTCCTTCGACTCTGTCCCGGGTTCTCGTGAACCGTATCACAAACTATTTGATGAGGTCTTTACCTGAATGCTGTGCCAGGTGTCACACATGAGAGTGAACCTGCCCACCTGTGCAGAATCATGGCCGACTTGTCTGGTATAAGACCGGTTTGCTCGGTCAGGCTCTTGTATGGCATCGGCAAAGTGTTAGTCAGATTCTTACCTTGCCGTCAGCGCGACGCCCCGCCCCTCCGCCCCCACGACGGACGGCCGGAGGCCGTGTGCGGCGTACCGCACACGGCCTCCGGCCGGTTCTCGAAGCAAGGTGACGAGGGCCCTGGCGGAGGGCCCCGGTTCAGCGGCGCGCGCCCGCCGGGCTGCGTTCCGCTTCGTGCGTACGGCCGCCGATCGCCGTCGCGCCGTTGAGGGACGGCGTCCAGTCGGGGACGGGCTCCGCGGCGACGGCCGGTACCGCGCGACGGCGGTAGCGGGGCGGTACGAAGCGTTGCGCCCAGCGGGGGGCGCGCGGGGTGAAGCGGGGCAGCAGGAGCAGGAAGAGGCCGACTCCGCTGAGCATGGCGATGGCGAGGACGATCCACATCGACGCCGCGTTCACGGTGTACGCCAGGGTGCCGAAGGCGATGACCGCCGACCAGAAGTACATGATCAGCACGGCCCGGCTGTGCGAGTGCCCGACCTCCAGGAGCCGGTGGTGCAGATGGCCCCGGTCCGCGGCGAACGGCGACTGGCCGCGCCAGGTGCGGCGCACGATCGCGAGGATCAGGTCGGCCGCCGGGATCGCGATGATGGTCAGCGGCATCAGCAGCGGGATGTAGACCGGCACCATCGAGTAGACCGTGCTGCGCTCCGAGCCGTACAGACCCATCACGTCCGGGTCGACCTGCCCGGTGATGGAGATCGCGCCGGCCGCCAGCACCAGGCCGATCATCATCGAGCCGGAGTCGCCCATGAAGATCCGCGCGGGATGCATGTTGTGCGGCAGGAATCCCAGGCACATGCCCATCAGCACGGCCGCGAACAGCGTGGCGGGGGCCGCGGCCTCGATGCCGTAGCTGTACCAGAGGCGGTAGGCGTACATGAAGAACGCGCCGGAGGCGATGCACACCATGCCGGCCGCGAGACCGTCCAGGCCGTCGACGAAGTTGACCGCGTTGATGGTGATGACGACCAGGGCGACCGTGAGCAGGGTGCCCTGCCACTGGGTCAGCGCGACGATGCCGACACCGGGGACGGGCAGCCACAGGATCGTCAGACCCTGCATGACCATCACGCCCGCGGCGATCATCTGCCCACCGAGCTTGATCAGGGCGTCGATCTCGAACTTGTCGTCCAGGACGCCGATCAGCCAGATCAGCGCGGCCCCGGACAGCAGCGCGCGCGGTTCGTTGGACTCGGCGAAGACCTCGCTGAGGTTGGTCAGATGGTCGGCGACCAGCAGGCCGGCGCACAGTCCGAAGAACATCGCGATGCCGCCGAGGCGGGGCGTCGGTTCTCGGTGCACGTCGCGCGCACGGATCTCCGGCATGGCTCCGGCCACGATCGCGAACTTCCGCACCGGCCCTGTCAGCAGGTACGTCACCGCGGCCGTGATGCAGAGCGTCAGGAGGTATTCACGCACGGGCTTCCCCACAGGTCTCGCTGGCCATCTCAGCCCCACACCCTAGCGATGCGCGCATATGGTTGGGGACTTCCGGGTAGCGACGATGGTTGCACGTCATGCTGTGCCCGGTGGTGCGTCTACCCCGCCTCAGCGCGGATACGGCGGAAATCTTCCGGCCAGATCCCGCACTTCTTCACGCGTCCGCTTGCCGTCCCCGCCGTCCCGCAGCACCCCCGCGAGCAGGACGGCGAGCCGTGTCATCTCCGCCTCGCCCATGCCCTGGGTGGTCAGCGCGGCGGTGCCGAGCCGTAGGCCGCGGGCGTCTCCATGGGGCAGCGCACAGCAGTCGAGGACGATCCCGGCCGCCGCGAGGCGCCCCCGCGCGGTCCGGCCGTCGACACCGAGCGGCGCGGGATCGACGGTGAGGAGGTGGGTGTCGGTACCGCCGGTGACGACCACAAGGCCCTCCTCGGCCAGTCCACGGGCCAGGACGCGGGCGTTCGCGACCACCTGATGGGCGTACGCGGTGAAGGCCGGTGTTGCCGCCTCACCGAACGCGACGGCCTTCGCGGCGATGGTGTGCATCTGCGCGCCGCCCTGGGTGAACGGGAACACCGCCCGGTCCACCCGCTCCGCCAGCTCGCTCCCGCACAGCAGCATCCCGCCGCGCGGCCCCCGCAGCACCTTGTGTGTGGTGGCGCACACGATGTCGGCGTACGGCACCGGACTGGGCGCCGCTCCCCCGGCGACCAGACCGATCGGATGGGCCGCGTCAGCGATCAGATAGGCGCCCACCTCGTCGGCGACCTCGCGGAAGAGCGCGTAGTCGATGTGCCGGGGGTACGAGATCGACCCGCACACGATGGCCTTGGGGCGGTGCGTACGGGCCAGGGTGCGCACCTGCTCGTGGTCGATGAGCCCGGACTCCGCCTCGACCCCGTACCCGACGAAGTCGAACCAGCGCCCGGAGAAGTTCGCGGGCGACCCGTGGGTGAGATGCCCGCCGAAGTGCAGGCCCATCGCCAGCACGGTGTCACCGGGGCGCAGCAGCGCGGCGTACGCGGCGAGCACGGCCGAAGACCCGGAGTGTGACTGCACATTGGCGTGCTCGGCCCCGAACAGCGCCTTCGCCCGCTCCACGGCCAGCCGCTCGGCGAGGTCCACCATCTCGCAGCCACCGTGGTACCGGGCCCCCGGATAGCCCTCCGCGTACTTGTTCGCGAGCGGCGACCCCAGCGCGGCCAGCACGGCGGGCGAGGTGAAGTTCTCGGCGGCGACGAGCTGCAACGTCGTCGCCTGCCGATCCAGCTCCCCGAGCAGGATGTCGGCCAGCTCAGGGTCCTGCCGCCGCAGGACATCGGCCTCGAGAACAGGGGTGACCGACATGATGGACTCCGGGGCGTCGACGATGACGTAGCACCAATGTAGGCCCGCCGGTCCCGCGCCGCCCGGTGTTACGCCCGAGCCGGCACCCCTGTCAGCGCCGTCACCACCGGGTCCAACGCCTGGTTTATCTCGTCGCCCACCGACTGGAAGAACGGCAAGGGGGCCCCGTACGGGTCGTACACCTCGTCCGCCTCGGCGGTCGGGGCCAGAAGCCACCCGCGTAGAGCCGCCGCAGCGCGGACCAGCGCACGCGCGCGTACGACCATGCCCTCCTCCAGGGGAGGCAGCGTGGTCGGGTCGATGGCGCGGACCAGGCGGGTGAACTCCTTCAGGGTGAAGGTGCGCAGGCCGGCGGAGTGACCCATGGAGATGACCTGGGCCCGGTGGTCACGGGTGGCCGTCAGCACCAGGTCGGCCCGGATGACGTGCTCGTCCAGCAGCTCACGCCCCGTGAAGCCGGAGGCGTCCGCGCCGAAGTCCGCGAGCACGGCCTCCGCGTTCGCCTCCATGGGCGCCCCCTCGTGCCCCCAGGTCCCGGCGCTCTCGACGACCAGACCGCCCCACAGCGGATCCCCGAGCCGGTCCGCCAGGGCATGCCGGGTCAGCCGCTCGGTGATCGGTGAGCGGCACACGTTGCCGGTGCTGACGTGGAGGATGCGGAAGGTGTCACGCGGCAGACCCGTGAAGGTCCGTGTCTCTTCCCCGTCCCATATGCCACGCCCCGCGTCAGGGGCCGTCAATTCGCCACCTCAAGGTCGGGTACGACCTTGCGGAGCTCCTCCGCCGACAGGGCGCCCGCGCGCAGCAGCACCGGGACCTTGCCCGTGACGTCGACGATCGAGGACGGCTCGTTGCCGGGCGTCGGACCGCCGTCCAGGTAGACGGAGACGGAGTCGCCGAGCATCGCCTCGGCGGCGTCGCAGTTCTCCGGCGCCGGGTGCCCGGTCAGGTTCGCGGAGGAGACCGCCATGGGGCCGACCTCGGTCAGCAGCTCGATGGCGACCGGGTGCAGCGGCATGCGTACGGCGACCGTGCCCCGGGTGTCACCGAGGTCCCACTGCAGCGACGGCTGGTGCTTGGCGACGAGGGTCAGCGCGCCCGGCCAGAAGGCGTCGACCAGTTCCCAGGCCATCTCGGAGAAGTCCGTGACGAGGCCGTGCAGCGTGTTCGGGGAGCCGATGAGCACGGGCGTGGGCATGTTGCGGCCCCGGCCCTTGGCCTCCAGGAGGTCGGCGACGGCCTCGGAGGTGAAGGCGTCCGCGCCGATGCCGTACACGGTGTCCGTCGGCAGCACCACGAGCTCGCCCCGGCGGACGGCGGACGCGGCCTCGCGCAGACCGGTGGCGCGGTCGGTCGCGTCGTTGGTGTCGTATCGCCGTGCCATCTAGCGGGCCTCCTCGTACACGTACTGCTGCTGGGGGGTTGTCGTCGGGCGCGTGCCCGTGCTCGTGCTCATCAGGGCAGCGCCTTGCGGGCGGTCGCGAACCGCGGCCGGTTGTTGAGGTCCGGGTGGTCGGCCGCGTCGGCCCAGCCCCGCTCCTCGGTGAAGATCCACGGCACCTGGCCGCCCTGGGTGTCGGCGTGCTCGATGACGACGACACCACCGGGGCGCAGGAGCCGGTGCGCTGTGCGTTCGATGCCCCGGATGAGGTCCAGGCCGTCCTCCCCCGAGAACAGGGCGAGTTCGGGATCGTAGTCGCGGGCCTCGGGAGCCACGTACTCCCACTCCGTGAGCGGGATGTACGGCGGGTTGGAGACGACGAGGTCGACCTGGCCGTCGAGGTCGCGGAAGGCGTCGAGGGCGTTGCCCTGGCGCAGGTCGACGCGTGAGCCCGCCATGTTCTTGCGGGTCCACTTCAGGGCGTCCTCGGACAGCTCCACGGCGTGCACGCGCGAGCGCGGCACCTCCTGGGCGAGGGCGAGGGCGATGGCACCGGAGCCGGTGCACAGATCGACGATGAGCGGCTCGACGACGTCCATCGCGCGGACGGCGTCTATGGCCCACCCGACCACCGACTCGGTCTCCGGCCGGGGCACGAACACCCCTGGCCCGACCTGAAGTTCGAGGTAGCGGAAGTAGGCGCGCCCGGTGATGTGCTGGAGCGGTTCGCGGGCCTCGCGGCGGGCGATGACCTCCCAGTACCGGGCGTCGAAGTCGGAGTCCTTGACGGTGTGCAGCTCGCCCCGCTTGACGCCGTGCACGAACGCGGCGAGCTCCTCCGCGTCGTTGCGCGGCGAGGGCACGCCGGCGTCGGCCAGGCGCTGGGTGGCCTGGGCCACTTCCGCGAGCAGCAAGCCGCGGGGGTTTGGGGGTCGCCCCCCAAGATGATGCTGCACGCAAGTCCTCCGTCGTACTGGTCGTGCTCGTACGTGCCTTACGCGGCTGCCAGCTTCGCGGCCGAGTCCGCGTCGACGCAGGCCTGGATCACCGCGTCGAGTTCACCGTCCAGCACCTGGTCCAGGTTGTACGCCTTGAAGCCGACGCGGTGGTCCGAGATGCGGTTCTCCGGGAAGTTGTACGTGCGGATCTTCTCGGAGCGGTCGACGGTACGGACCTGGCTGCGGCGGGCGTCGGCGGCTTCCTTCTCCGCCTCCTCCTGTGCCGCGGCGAGCAGCCTGGAGCGCAGGATACGCATCGCCTGCTCCTTGTTCTGCAGCTGGCTCTTCTCGTTCTGGCAGGAGGCGACGACTCCGGTGGGAATGTGCGTGATGCGCACGGCGGAGTCGGTGGTGTTGACGGACTGGCCGCCCGGCCCGGAAGAGCGGTAGACGTCGATCCGCAGGTCGTTCGCGTTGATCTCGACGTCGACCTCCTCGGCCTCGGGGGTCACGAGCACACCGGCCGCGGAGGTGTGGATACGGCCCTGGGACTCGGTCGCCGGCACGCGCTGTACGCGGTGCACGCCGCCCTCGTACTTCAGCCGGGCCCAGACGCCCTGGCCGGGCTCGGTGGCGCCGTTCCCGCCCTTGGTCTTCACGGCGACCTGGACGTCCTTGTAGCCGCCCAGCTCGGACTCGGTGGAGTCGATGATCTCGGTCTTCCAGCCGACGCGCTCGGCGTACCGCAGGTACATCCGGAGCAGGTCGCCGGCGAAGAGGGCGGACTCGTCACCACCCGCACCGGCCTTGATCTCCAGGATGACGTCCTTGTCGTCGGACGGGTCCCGGGGCACGAGCAGCAGCCGCAGCTTCTCGGTCAGCTCCTCGCGCTGCTTCTCCAGCTCCTTGACCTCGGCGGCGAAGTCCGGGTCGTCCGCGATGAACTCACGGGCCGTGTCGATGTCGTCGCCGGTCTGCTTCCAGGAGCGGTACGTGCCGACGATCGGGGTCAGCTCCGCGTAGCGCTTGTTGAGCTTGCGCGCGTTGGCCTGGTCCGCGTGGACCGACGGGTCGGCGAGCTTCTTCTCCAGGTCGGCGTGTTCCCCGACCAGTTCCTCGACCGCCTCGAACATCTCTTCCGGCTCCCTGTACGACGTTGTGAGTGGCCTGCACCCGTGGGCCGCGCCCATGGGCTGCACCGCAAAGCGCCGGTCCCGACGCCCCCGGAAGGGGCACCGCGGACCGGCGCTGGGGGCTCGCTACTTCTTAGCGGCAGCCTTGCCGAAGCGGGCCTCGAAGCGGGCCACGCGGCCACCGGTGTCGAGGATCTTCTGCTTGCCCGTGTAGAACGGGTGGCACTCGGAGCAGACCTCGGCACGGATGGTGCCGCTCTCGATCGTGCTACGGGTGGTGAACGACGCGCCACAGGTGCAGCTGACCTGCGTCTCGACGTACTCGGGGTGGATGTCGCGCTTCAAGGTGTCTCCTAGTTTCGGGAGGGCGCCGGGTCGCCTCCGCGGGATGCGGGAGCGTGAACCGGAGCCGACGTACCAGTCTGCCAGCACTGGTGCCATCTCCCCAAACCAGGGGGTGAGCTCAGGTATTCCCGGAGGAAAACAGAAGCCCGCAGTCACCCTCAGGACGAAGCCACGACCCCGTCGGCCGCCCCCGTCGCCGTCCCCTTGGTCGCCGACTTCGGGATTGTCCGGTCGGCCTTGAGTGCCGCCCAGACCTGCTGGGACTTGGTCTTGTCGACCAGGACGCGGTTGGGGTCGTCGGGGTCGTACTGGACGGGCATCGTGACCATGGTCATGTTCTTGGAGCTGATGCCCTTGAGCCCGGACGCGAAGGAGGCGAGGTCCTTGACGGAGTCGAGGTCGGAGTCGGTGGTGACCGCGTCGGTCGCGGTGTCGGCGAGGTCGTACAGCTTCCTGGGGCTGCTGAAGATCCCGACGTCCTTGACCTGCTCGATGAGGGCCTTGATGAACGCCTGCTGAAGCTGGATACGCCCGAGGTCGGACCCGTCACCCACCCCGTGCCGGGTCCGGACGAGGCCCAGCGCCTGCTTGCCCGTGAGCGTGTGCTCCCCGGCCTTGAGGTCCAGATGGCTGTCGGGGTCCTTGATGTCCTTCGTAGTGGTGATGTCGACCCCGCCGAGGACATCGATCAGCTTCTCGAAGCCCGCGAAGTCGACCTCGACGTAGTGGTCCATGCGGATCCCGCTCATGGACTCGACGGTCTTCACCGCGCACGCCGCGCCCCCCGTGGAGTACGCGGAGTTGAACATCGCGTACGAGGCGGCCGGATGCGTCTTGCCGTTCGCGTCGGTGCACTCCGGCCGCTCGACCAGGGTGTCCCGGGGTATGGAGACCACACTGGCCCGCTTGTGGCCCTCGTACACGTGCACGATCATCGCCGTGTCGGAGCGGGCGCTGCCGTCGTCGACACCACCGCCCAGCTTCTTGTTGCTGCCCGAGCGGGTGTCGGAACCGAGGACGAGGATGTCCTGCGAGCCGTTGTCGACGTCGACGGGCCGGTCGGTGCCGAGGGCCTGGTTGATGTCGACGCTCTTGATGTTGCCGTTGAGGTGGAAGTACAGGTAGCCCGCGCCCGTACCGCCCAGTACGAGAACTCCGGCGGCGGTCCAGGCGGTGACGAGCACCGCCTTGTCGTGCTTGCCACGTGTCTTGCGGCGGCGGCCCTTGGCAGCGCGGTGGCGCGGGCCGGTGGTGCCGGGTTCCAGCGTGCTGTCGGCGGACATCTGCTCCTCGGTTCTCTTTCCGGTCGGTTACCCCCTGCGCTCGGGCCCAGGCCTGTCGGTTCGGACAGGGCCGTACCGACGCATGGTCACTCCGCTCGGTCAGACGGAGGAATCCCGGAAAGGGTTGCACAACGAACGGTGCCCATCGCGTAAGAAGCGATGGGCACCGTGTGTGACGGATGAGCCCGGCGGGACCGGGCTCACCTGGTGTTTCAGCCGAGCAGGTCGTACTGGGCGTAGCTGCTGCCGACCGAGACCCGTGTGCTGAAGATCTCGCTCGTGGCCTTGCCGGTGCCCTTGTAGAGGTACAGCGTGCCGGCCTTCGTACGGGCCAGGAGGTCCGCCTTGCCGTCGCCGCTCACGTCACCGGGAGTGACGAGCGCGTTGAAGTCGGTCCAGCTGGAGCGGACCTTGACGCGGGCGGCGAAGGCGCCTGTGCCGGACTTGCCGGTGCCCTTGTAGAGGTAGACGTTCGAGCCGGTCTTGGTGCGCGCGATCAGGTCGGCCTTGCCGTCGCCGGTGAAGTCGCCGTGACCGACGACCGCGTTGTACTGGCCCCAGCCCGTGCCGACCTTGACCCGGGTCCCGAAGGAACCGGTGCCCTTGCCCGGGTAGATCCACAGCGCGCCCGCCGAGTCGACCGAGAGCAGGTCGGGCAGGGCGTCACCGGTGACGTCGCCGGGGGTGACGATCCGGGTGCGGGTCTTCCAGTTGTCGAAGAGCAGCGTGGTCGTCCAGGTGCTGGACGAGGCCGACCGCCGCCGCCAGAAGACGTCACCGTCGGAGGCGCGGCGCAGGACGTAGTCCTGGTGGCCGTCCCGGTTCAGGTCGGTCTGCTGGACGAGGTTGTAGCCCTTCCAACTGCCCTCGGCGGTCAGGGACTTGCGGTCGGCGAGCTTGGAGCCCGTCGAGGCGCGGACATAGCCCGTGCCGGTCTCCTTGTTGCGCAGGAAGACGTCGGCCTTGCCGTCGGCGGTGATGGCGGTGTCGTCGACCCGCGGGTAGGTCACACCGGTGTACTTGCTGACCTTGGCGAAGACCGGGTAGGCACCCTTGTACACGCAGTCGGTGACGCCCCACGAGACGACGCCGACGACCTTGTTGTTGACGACGAGCGGGCCACCGGAGTCACCGTTGCAGGTGGCGGTGGTCGTGGCGTCGGAGCCGCCCGCGGGCGGGCCCGCGCAGACCATGTGCCCCTTGACGAAGTAGCTGCCCCAGGTGTTCCCACAGGTCGTGTCGCTGACGATCGGCAGCGTGGCCGTCTTCAGCGTCTGCGAGATGTCCTGGCTGGTGGAGCTGGTGCGGCCCCAGCCGTAGACCTTGGCCTTGGTGCCGGCCTTGTAGGACGTGGTGTCGTCCGACGTCGTCATCTTGATCGGCGTGGCCTTGACGGGCTTAGCCAGCGTCAGCACGGCGACGTCGTTGTCGATCGCCTCCTCGTTCCACGAGGAGTGGTTCCACTGACGCGAGAGCTCGGTGACGGTACCGCCGTGGTAGTCCGTGCTCAGATAGTTGCCCTCGTCGTCGAGGACGGCCGTGGGCAGCTGGTCGGTGCCGGTGACGATGGCGCCGTACTCGACCCAGTTGTAGTAGTCCTTGTCGACGCAGTGCGCGGCGGTGAGGATCTTCGTCGGTGAGACGACCGTGCCGCCGCAGAAGAAGCCGAGGTCCTGGATCGGGTCGTAGTACCAGAGCTGCGCCATCCACGGCGCCGAGGCGATCGTGGTCTCGGAGCCTCCGATGATCTGGGCGGACCGCCCCGGGCCGTCGTCGGAACTCGCGCTCGTCGACGGTTCGCGCTTCGCCACACCTGCGGTGTCGTCCGCGGCCATCGCCTTGGCGACCCGCACATCCAGCTCGTCGGGTGTCGAGGTGGTGTCGGCGTTCGCCCCGCTCGCGGACGACAACAACAGCGTCCCGGCTATCGCGGCGGCTATGGCTCCGGACAAGGGTCTAGCCACTCAATTCCCCCCTGGGAGTGCAAAGGTTGATCACAACGTGAAGACGTGATCGTACACGTGTCCCATACGAAACCGGGGCCACCCTCACAAAGTGAGGATGGCCCCGGCGTTGTGCCGTGCCTACCGGCGGACCGGTGGACTAGTCGCCGTTCCCGGGGGTCGGCGTCGTCTTCTGGATCTGCATCAGGAACTCGGCGTTCGACTTCGTCTGCTTCATCTTGTCGAGAAGCAGCTCGACCGCCTGCTGCTGGTCGAGGGCGTGCAGCACCCGGCGCAGCTTCCAGACGATGGCGAGCTCGTCGGGGGCGAGCAGGATCTCTTCCTTACGCGTGCCGGACGCGTCCACGTCCACCGCGGGGAAGATCCGCTTGTCCGCGAGCTTCCGGTCGAGCTTGAGCTCGGCGTTGCCCGTGCCCTTGAACTCCTCGAAGATGACCTCGTCCATGCGGGACCCGGTGTCCACCAGCGCGGTGGCGAGGATGGTCAGCGAGCCGCCGTCCTCGATGTTGCGGGCCGCACCGAAGAAGCGCTTCGGCGGGTACAGGGCGGTCGAGTCGACACCACCGGACAGGATGCGGCCGGAGGCCGGCGCCGCCAGGTTGTACGCACGGCCCAGACGCGTGATCGAGTCGAGCAGCACGACCACGTCGTGGCCCAGCTCGACGAGCCGCTTGGCACGCTCGATGGCGAGCTCGGCGACCGTCGTGTGGTCCTCGGCCGGGCGGTCGAAGGTCGAGGAGATGACCTCGCCCTTCACCGACCGCTGCATGTCGGTGACCTCTTCCGGACGCTCGTCGACGAGGACGACCATCAGGTGGCACTCGGGGTTGTTGTGCGTGATCGCGTTGGCGATCGCCTGCATGATCATGGTCTTGCCGGTCTTCGGCGGGGCCACGATCAGACCGCGCTGGCCCTTGCCGATCGGCGCGACGAGGTCGATGATGCGGGTCGTCAGCACGCCCGGGTCGGTCTCCAGACGGAGCCGGTCCTGCGGGTAGAGCGGCGTCAGCTTGTTGAACTCCGGGCGCCCGCGCCCGGATTCGGCGGCCATGCCGTTCGCGGAGTCCAGCCGGACGAGCGCGTTGAACTTCTCGCGGCGCTCGCCGTCCTTGGGCTGACGGACCGCGCCGGTGACGTGGTCACCCTTGCGCAGGCCGTTCTTGCGGACCTGGGCGAGCGACACGTACACGTCGTTCGGGCCGGGCAGGTAGCCCGACGTACGGATGAACGCGTAGTTGTCGAGGATGTCCAGGATGCCCGCGACGGGGATCAGGACGTCGTCGTCGGCGAGCTGCGGCTCCGGCGTACCGATCTCGTCGCGCCCGCGACGGCCCCGGCGGTCCCGGTAGCGGCCGCGACGGCCACGGCGTCCGCCGTCGAAGTCGTCGTCGTCCTGCGGGCCGTTGTCACGCTGGCGGTCCTGACGGCCGCCGCCCTGCTGCTGGCCCTGCTGCTGGCCGCGGTCGCGCTGCTGCTGGCCACCGCCGCCCTGCTGCTCGTCGCCCTTGCCCCGACGGCCGCGCTCACCGCGCTCGGCACGGTCGGTGCGGTCGCCACGCTCACCGCGGTCACGGCCGCGCTCGCGGCGGCCCTGACGGCCCTCGCCCTGGTCACCGGCGTCGCCCCTGACCTCGGCCTGGGCCTGGGCGGGCGTCTCGGCCTTGGGCTCGCTCTTGGCCTCGGCGGTGACGGTCTCGGGGCTGCCCGCGTCGGCGGTCGCACGGCGCCGGCGGCGCTCGGTGGGCGCCTCGTCGCCGCCGGCCGGCTGGCCGGGGATCTCGATCTGCTGCTGGGCGACGGCCTTCTCGGTCTTGTCGACCTTCTCGGCCGGCGCCTCGGCCTTCTTGGCGGCGGGCTTCTCGGCCGGGGCCGCGTCGTCACCCGTGCGCGCCTTCGAGGTGGCGCGGCGCTTCGGCTTGGTCTCGGTGGCTGCCTCGGCCTTCGCCGGGGCACCCCCTCCCGCCTGCGCGTCCTTGATGACCTCGATCAGCTGGCTCTTGCGCATACGCGCGGTGCCCCTGATGCCGAGGCCGGATGCGACCTGCTGCAGCTCGGCCAGCACCATGCCCTCTAGGCCGGTGCCGCGGCGCCGCCGCGAGCCGGCACCGCTGGCAGGCGCGGCGTCCGTGGCGGGCGCGGCAGCGGTGTCCTCGACACGTGCGCCCATCAGATCGGTGGTGTCGCTCACGAAGGGTCCTTCCCTGGAGCGGACGTCGGCCTTCTGGCTCGGCGACCGTTTGTGCTGTCCGGCTTCGGCCCTGTTCGGGTGGACCGTGCCGGGGCGGTGGTCCGCCAAAGGCGGCGGAGGAAAATTTCTGGTGATTCGGCGCTTGTCCGGGCCGTGGCACTGAGTGTCTGTGTCACGCGGCTCGGCCACGCCTGTTCCGGAGCCTGCTCGGCAGACCGCTCAGTGCCTGCGTACGGCGTACAGCTTGACGTACGAAGCACAGTGCGGCTTGGGAGACTCCCGGAAGAATGGTTGTCCCTGACGGGGACGATAAGCACCTCGCCATGGCTGGGGCAGGTGCAGACTTGAGGTTAACACTACCGGATCCAACAAACATTCCCCCTCTCGAAATCCGGCAACCGGACGCCCTACGCGTCGCCGCTGCCGGCGCCGGGTTCGGCAACGGTGGTGGTGAGCGGCAGGACGCACGCCCCTCGGGCGTCGAGGTCCAGCCGGTTGGCGGCCCAGCCCGCGCCCGCGAGATCGGCCACCTTGTCGGCACTGGCGTGGTCGGCCAGGGCCAGGACCGTGGGTCCGGCGCCGGAGATGACCGCCGGGACGCCGTCGGCCCGCAGTCGCTCGACCAGGGCCGCGCTCTCCGGCATGGCGGGCGCCCGGTATTCCTGGTGCAGCCGGTCCTCGGTGGCGGGCAGCAGCAGCTCGGGGCGCCTGGTCAGGGCTTCCACGAGGAGGGCCGCCCGGCCCGCGTTGGTCGCTGCGTCGACGTGCGGGACGGTGCGCGGGAGCAGTCCGCGCGCCGTCTCCGTCAGAACGGGCTTTCCGGGGACGAAAACCACCGGAACGATGGAATCCGCGGGATCCATCCTGATCGCCCGCGCGGCGCCGCCCTCCATCCAGGAGAGCGTGAAGCCGCCGAGGAGACAGGCCGCGACATTGTCGGGGTGGCCCTCGATCTCCGTGGCCAGTTCGAGCAGCGCGGCGTCGTCGAGCCGGTTGTCCCCGCCTATGGTCACGGCGCGGGCGGCGACGATGCCGGCGCAGATGGCGGCGGAGGAGGAGCCGAGGCCGCGGCCGTGCGGGATGCGGTTGGCGCACACGATCTCGAGGCCCCGGGGCTGGCCGCCCAACAGGTCGAAGGCGGTGCGCAGGGAGCGGACGAGCAGATGCCGCTCGTCGCGCGGGAGGGTCTCACTGCCCTCCCCCGCGATGTCGACGTGCAGGCCGGAGTCGGCCACCCGGACGACCACGTCGTCGTAGAGCCCCAGCGACAGGCCGAGGGCGTCGAAGCCCGGGCCGAGGTTGGCGCTGGTGGCGGGGACGCGCACCCGTACGGCGGCGGCGCGGAACGCTGGACCGGCCATCGCTCGATGACTCTCCTTGAGCTGCGGGATTGACGATTGTCGAATGACATTCGATGCGTACGTGAGGACCCTGCGGCCGTTCAGGACGGCGCGGCGCCGCACCCTTGCGGGGCATATGCGGCGGGCGGGTTCACTACAGCCTATCGAAGGAAGGTTCTGTGGCGACATAGGGCGCACAGGAGGCGCACGATGCGTGTCGTAAGCCCCCTGTGCACCCCCTGTCGGGTCCTGTCAGGGTTATCCCCCGGGAATCGGCGTCTACGCGCGACTCCCAGGCCTTTTCGAACGGCTGGGCGAGAAGATCCTCCGGGGATACACGGGACTCCGCCGGAGATGTTCCTCGGATGCCCGAAGGCTACGCGAGACCGAGACGCTCGGCCGCCGTCGCCGCGTCCACCGGGACCGTGACCGGCTGCGGAGCACCCGCGACGGCCCAGTCCGGGTCCTTCAGACCGTTGCCGGTGACCGTGCAGACGATGGTCTGGCCCGGGTCGACCTTGCCGGCCTCGGCGGCCTTCAGCAGACCGGCCACGGAGGCGGCGGAGGCGGGCTCCACGAACACACCCTCCTGAGCGGCCAACAGCCGGTAGGCGCGCAGGATCTCACGGTCCGTCACCTCGTCGATGAAGCCGCCCGACTCGTCCCGCGCGGCCAGGGCGTAACTCCAGGACGCGGGGTTGCCGATACGGATCGCGGTGGCGATCGTCGACGGGTCCTTGACGACCTCGCCGCGCACGATGGGCGCGGAACCGGAGGCCTGGAATCCCCACATGCGGGGGGTCCGGGCCGCGATGCCGTCGGCGGCGTACTCCTTGTAGCCCTTCCAGTACGCCGTGATGTTGCCCGCGTTGCCCACCGGCAGGACATGGATGTCGGGGGCGTTGCCCAGCATGTCCACGATCTCGAACGCGGCGGTCTTCTGGCCCTCGATGCGCACCGGGTTGACCGAATTGACCAGCGCGACGGGGTAGTTGTCGCTCAGTTCACGCGCGAGGGTGAGGCAGTCGTCGAAGTTGCCGTCGACCTGGAGGATCTTCGCGCCGTGCACCAGGGCCTGGCCCATCTTGCCCAGCGCGATCTTCCCGCGCGGGACGAGCACGGCCGAGACCATGCCCGCGCGGACGGCGTAGGCGGCCGCGGAGGCAGAGGTGTTGCCCGTCGAGGCACAGATGACGGCCTTCGCGCCCTCTTCCTTCGCGCGCGTGATGGCCATGGTCATACCGCGGTCCTTGAAGGACCCGGTCGGGTTGGCACCCTCGACCTTGAGGTGGACCTCGCAGCCCGTGCGCTCGGAGAGCACCTGCGCGGGTACGAGGGGCGTGCCGCCCTCGCGGAGCGTCACGACCGGCGTGCTGTCGGAGACGGGCAGCCGGTCCCGGTACTCCTCGATGATTCCGCGCCATTGGTGGGTCATTGCTGGTTACTCTCCTTCAACCCGCATGATGCTGGCGACACCCCGCACGGTGTCGAGGTTGCGCAGCGCCTCGACGGTCCCGGTGAGGGAGGCGTCGGAGGCGCGGTGAGTGACGACGACGAGAGAGGCCTCGCCGTCCTTGCCCTGCTGCCGAACCGTATCGATCGACACTCCGTGCTCCGCGAACACGGTCGCCACCTGGGCGAGAACTCCCGGTTTGTCGGCGACGTCGAGGCTGATGTGGTAGCGGGTGACGACCTCGCCCATCGGCGAGACCGGCAGGGCGGCGTACGCGGACTCGCCGGGTCCGGTGGCGCCCGCGAGCCGGTTGCGGCACACGGCCACGAGGTCGCCGAGCACGGCGGAGGCGGTGGGGGCACCGCCCGCGCCCGGCCCGTAGAACATCAACTGGCCGGCGGCGTCCGACTCCACGAACACGGCGTTGTACGCGCCGCGCACGGAGGCGAGCGGGTGGGTCAGCGGGATCATCGCGGGGTGCACGCGCGCGGTGACGGAGCCGCCGTCCGCGGCCCGCTCGCAGATGGCGAGGAGCTTGATGGTGCAGCCCATGTTCTTGGCGGAGGCGAAGTCGGCCGCCGTCACCTCGGTCATGCCCTCGCGGTACACGTCGTCGAGCCGGACGCGCGAGTGGAAGGCGATACCGGCGAGGATCGCGGCCTTGGCGGCGGCGTCGAAGCCCTCGACATCGGCGGTCGGGTCGGCCTCCGCGTATCCCAGGGCGGTGGCCTCGTCGAGGGCCTCCTGATAACCGGCGCCCGTGGTGTCCATCTTGTCGAGGATGAAGTTCGTCGTGCCGTTGACGATGCCCATCACCCGGTTGATCTTGTCGCCGGCGAGGGACTCGCGCAGCGGCCGGATCAGCGGGATGGCACCGGCGACGGCGGCCTCGTAGTAGAGGTCCTTGCCGGCCTCGTTCGCCGCGGCGTGCAGCGCGGCGCCGTCCTGGGCGAGGAGGGCCTTGTTGGCGGAGACGACGGAGGCGCCGTGCTCGAACGCGGTGGTGATGAGGGCGCGGGCGGGCTCGATACCGCCGATGACCTCGACGACGACGTCGAGGTCCCCCCGTTTGACCAGGGCGGTCGCGTCGGTGGTGACGAGCGCCGGGTCGATGCCCTCACGCACCCGGGAGGGCCGCCGGACGGCCACACCCGCGAGCTCGACCGGGGCACCGATGCGTGCGGCGAGATCGTCGGCGTGCGTCGTCATGATGCGCGCCACCTCTGAGCCGACGACCCCACAGCCCAGCAGCGCCACCTTCAGCGGACGCGTACGCATCATCCGACCTCGTTTCCTTCACATACCGACATACCGAACACGGTGGGACCAGTCTCACTCACCGGACGGGAGTTTCTATCCCTCGTCCGGATCGTGAGACATCAATTTCATTTTCTCGGGGCCGCACGACGGAGATCTTTCGGCCCGGATTTGTATTGCGCGGGGAACTCCTGCCGAATCATCCGACGTCGAGCCGGAGAAGATCCTCCTCCGTCTCCCGGCGGACGATGACACGGGCCTCACCATCATTGACGGCAACGACCGGCGGGCGCAGGACGTGGTTGTAATTGCTCGCCATGGAACGGCAGTACGCGCCGGTGGCCGGTACGGCGATCAGGTCACCCGGTGCCAGGTCCGCCGGCAGGAAAGCGTCCTTGACGACGATGTCCCCGCTCTCGCAGTGCTTGCCCACGACACGGGCGAGCATCGGCTCGGCGTCGGACGTACGGGAGACGAGGGCCACACTGTATTCGGCGTCGTACAACGCGGTCCGGATGTTGTCGGACATGCCCCCGTCCACGGAGACGTACGTCCGCAGCCCGTCCAGCGGCTTGATGGTGCCGACCTCGTAGAGCGTGAAGGCGGTGGGCCCGACGATGGCGCGGCCCGGCTCGACGGAGATACGGGGGGTGCGCAGCTTGGCGGCGTCGCACTCGCGGTTGACGATCTCGGTGAGCGCCTTGGCGATCTCGTGCGGCTCGCGGGGGTCGTCGTCGCTGGTGTAGGCGATCCCGAGGCCGCCCCCGAGGTCGATCTCGGGCAGCTCGACCCCGTGCTCGTCACGGATGGCCTTGAGCAGCCCGACGACACGGTGGGCGGCGACCTCGAACCCGGAGGTGTCGAAGATCTGCGACCCGATGTGGCTGTGGATGCCGATGAGTTCGATCCCGTCGAGCTTGAGCGCCCGCCGTACGGCCTCGGCGGCCTGCCCGCCCGCGAGCGGGATCCCGAACTTCTGGTCCTCGTGGGCGGTGGCGATGAACTCGTGCGTGTGGGCCTCGACGCCGACGGTGACGCGGATCTGCACCTTCTGCCGCCTGCCGAGCGACTGGGCGATGTGGGCGACCCGCACGATCTCCTGGAAGGAGTCGAGCACGATCCGGCCGACGCCGGCCTCGACGGCACGGTGGATCTCGTCGGTGGACTTGTTGTTGCCGTGGAAGGCGATGCGGTCGGCGGGCATCCCGGCGGAGAGCGCGGTCGCGAGTTCACCGCCGGAGCAGACGTCGAGGTTGAGCCCCTCCTCGTGCAGCCAGCGCACGACGGCCCGGGACAGGAACGCCTTCCCGGCGTAGAACACGTCGGCGTCCTGCCCGAACGCCGTACGCCAGGCGCGCGCCCGCGCCCGGAAGTCGGCCTCGTCGACGAAGTACGCCGGCGTACCGAACTCCTCCGCGAGCGCCTTCACATCGATCCCGCCGACGCTGACGACTCCGTCGTCCGTACGGGTGACGGTCTGGGCCCACACCTTCGGGTCGAGCGTGTTCAGGTCGGCGGGCGGGGCGGCGTAGTGCCCCTCGGGGAGCACATCGGCGTGACGGGGCCCGGCGGGGTGTGCGGAACGGCTCATGTCTGTACGGCTTTCTGTGTGCGCTCTGGGCTGTGGCGCGCGTGGGCTTGGGCTTGGGCTTGGGCTTCGGGCCTGGACGCTGGCTTGGGCTTGGGCTTGGGCCTAGGACCTGGACGCTTGGGCTTGGGCCTGGACTTTGGCTTGCGGCTTTGGGCTTTGGGCTATGGCTTCGCGGGCTCGCTCAGAGGTGTTTCAGAGATATCGGGGTGCGTCGATGCCGAGCAGGGCCAGGCCGCCGGCCAGCACCGTCCCGGTGGCTTCGGCAAGCGCCAGCCGGGCCCGGTGGGCGGCCGAGGGTTTCTCGTCGCCGCGCGGCAGCACCGTGTGCTGGAAGGCGAGCAGGGCGTCGGCGAGGACGACCAGGTGCCGGGCGAGCCGGTCGGGAGCGCGGTGCGTGGCCGCTCGGGTGAGGGTGGGGGGGTATTCGGTGAGGGCGGTGAGGAGGGGGGTGGTCAGGGTGGTGACGTCGGGGGCGCCCGGGGTGTCCGGGGCGTCAGGGGTGCCAGGGGTGCTGGTGAAGCCGAGGGCCGCGGCGTTGCGGGTGAGCGCGCGGGCTCGGGCGTGGGCGTAACGGACCCGGAAGAGGGGGTTGCCGGCCCGCTGCACGAGGAGGTCCGCGGTGATCCGGGGGCGGTCGTGGGCGGCCGGGTGCAGAAGGGCCCAGCGGAGGGCGTCGGGGCCGAGGGGGGTGGGGTCTTCGGGGGCGGGGACGGGGCGGAGGTCGATGACATCACCGGGCTCGTCCGGGTCGCGCGAGCTGATGTGGTCGACCTCGACGCGACCGCCCTGGCTGGCGATGATCCGTACGAGCGCGTCCGCGACGACCTCGGCACGGATGTCGTACGGGATCCGCAGCCGCACGACCTGCCCGGCGAGGGCGTCGCTGTGACCGTACGGGAGGGGGGCGGGGCCTTGACCGTCCCGGGTGCCCCCGGTGCCTTCGGTGTTCCCGGTGCCTTCGGCGTCCCCGGTGCCTTCCGTGTTCCTGGTGTCCCCGGTGCCCTCGGCTCCTTGGATCCGGCGTACGAGGGAGGCGACGGCGGCCCGGTCGAGGTGGATGTTCAGGAACCCCGGGCCGGTGATCTCGACGGCGGCGACGCCCTCGGTACGGCTGAGGTGGGGCCGCAGTATCTCGGCGACCTGCAGCGGCGGTCGCCCCGCGGGCCGGGCCAGCTGCAACGCGATGTTCGTCGCGTAGTCCCCGCTCCCCCCGGGCCCCGGCGGCGTGACCACGGCCCGTACGGGCACCGCCACACTCAGCTCCCCCTCATCCACAGCACGACGCACCGCGCGCAGCACGGTACGGGAGAGCTCGACGGGGGTCACGGGACAAGCGTATGGGAGGAGGGGGGTGGGTATGCGAGCCGGTTTGGTTTGGGGTCCGGGATGTGGACAGGTGGGGGTGGCGGTGCGGCCGAGGCGGCGAGGTTCATGCGCCGCGCGGACACGGCCGGGAGGGGAAGCGAAGTGGCGTCGTGGGCGGCTCCCCGAGGCCTCTGCGACCTCTCACCCCCTGCGACCCTTCTCCCTCTTACTACCTCCCCAGGTCAGCTTCCGGTTCGGCCGGCGCGCTCTCCGCGCTCCGCACACTCGGTGTGTTCGCTCGCGCCGCCGGTGCCGCCGGCCGGGGCGCCGGCGGGGGCACCGGCGGGGGTGGGGCCATCGGCTCCGACGCCGTACGGTCCGGCCTCGCCGCCATCGGCGTTCCCTCGCTCCACCAACTGCCGGACGAGGGCGACGAGTTCGGCCGGCTCGAAGGGCTTGGCGAGGAACGCGTTGACGCCGACGCCGAGCCCGGCCTCGACCTCGTACTGCGAACAGGCGCTGACGATGGCGAGCGGAAGACGTCGGGTGCGGGGGTCACCGCGGAGCCGGGCGGCGGTACGGAGGCCGTCGAGCCGGGGCATCACGACATCGAGGGTGATGAGGTCGGGCCGCACCTGATGAACGACGTCCAGGCACTCGGCACCATCGGCCGCGGTCACCACCTCGAAGCCCTCCAGCTCGAGGTTGACCCTGATCAGCTGCCGGATGACCTTGTTGTCGTCCACAACAAGCACCCGGCCGGACGCGCCTGGCACAACTTGAGAGTAGGTCCGCGCCCACCGCCGCGTCCGGGTTTTCCCCACTTCCGCCCCCTGCGGGCGGTCTCCCCCAAGCTCAGCCCCTCCTTCCACCCCCCAAAACCCGTTCATGATCTCCCCCGGAGAGCTGGTAGGGTTCTACCCGTCGCCGCCGAACAAGGCGCCCGACACGCCCCCGTAGCTCAGGGGATAGAGCAACGGCCTCCGGAGCCGTGTGCGCAGGTTCGAATCCTGCCGGGGGCACTCGCCAGTCAGAGACCTGGAATCATGTTCTGACCTGGGCGGATGCCGACAGAAAAGGGCGGGAGTCAGTCTCACTGACTCCCGCTTCTTCTTGTTGTCTCTCACTGTCTACGCACTATCTGCGATACACGCGACACGCCTCCGACACACTCATCATTTGCAAGGCGTCGCGCGCCAGCCGCGGCAAGGACGACCCGGTGGATGAGGGATTGGCGGGCTGCTCGCCGGAGGTTTTGCGCCGATCGGCCGGCGCCACGCGGGGCGCCCGAAAGGGTGCCGTAAGCACACTCGAAGCCGATGCCCCGGGACACATCGCCGTGCCCGGGGCCATCGGTAGGAGCTTCCACTACTTCTCCAGACTCACCCCGTCACTCCGGTCCGAGCCCGCCGGAGCGGGGGAAGAACTGCGGGACAGGAGTACGACGGATGTGACGGCACTGCCGACCACGGCCGCCAGAGCGGTCGCCACGTCCGGCTCCACGACGCCGGACAGCAGACTCACACTGAGCGCGAGGCCGCCGACCGACACCCCGCCGGAGACGAGGCGGCTGCGCCAGCGCGGGGTGACCTGTGCCCCCTTCTTCTGACGTTCAGAGGATTCGTCATTACAGTGAGCCACGGGTGAGGCCCTTTCCCTTGGAGTCTCGAATTGCCCGGCGGCCCCCTGTTGCACCAGGGGGCCGCAGTCATGCCGGGGGCAGACTGCGGCCAAAGGCCTGCGGGAGCGCCCCTGTTGGTGCGCTGGCTTCTAACCGGTATCAGGGGGTTTCTCAGGCACTCAAGATATGTGACATGCACCACACTCACCCTGATTGTTCTAGAAACTGGCCACTGGCGAACCTTTATTGACGCCATTTCCGACATTTAGGACCGTGGCGACACGGCCGGTGAACATGGGTGATGCAAAAAATATCCCGAATTGCACCACGCATAACACGCGTTGACTTCATTGGCCAAGGTCACGACCCTTCGCGCTATGCGTCGCCCTCCTCCTCCAGCGCCTTTGTGATCTTCGCGTTGGCGGCTTCCTCGTGACCGTCGATGCAGCCGTGGTAGCGGCGGTGAATCACCTCGGGAGAGTTGCCTACCCGCCGGGCTACCTCGGCGATCGGCACCCCCGCGTTCAACCATCGCGTGATGCACGCGTGCCGCAGGTCGTAGGGGCGTCCGGCCAACGGCGATTCGACGCGCTCCGGTGGGAGCGCGTATTCCCGCGCTTCCTCCCACACTCGCCAGTAGGTGGATGAGCCGACCACTCCCCCGCGCTCGTTTCCGAATACGCGTCCTTCCTTGGCCGTGCCGAACGTGTCCAGGTGAGTCCGCAGGATCGCCACAAGAACGGGCGGGATAGGCACCGGTCGGTCGCTCTTGGTCTCCCGTGCCTTGAGCCCGCGCCGGTCGTGCCGCTCTCCTGAGTCGGTCCACTGTTTCCCGGAGACGGGACGCGTCTCCCGGAGCGTCAGCGTGCCCCAGCCTGCCTCTGGGAGATGGCAGTCAGACCGCCTCAGTCCAACCGCCTCAGCCGGACGCAGGCCCGCGTAGTACAGGACCGCATAGAAGGCCACCAGACGCCTCCCACGGCACCGATCCCACGACCCGACGTAGGAGACTGCCGCGAGCAACTGACGGGCCTGTAGGGCGTTCACGAGGACACGCCGGTCCACCACATCATTGGAGCCGACGTGCTTACGGCGGACGCGCTGAAGCGGGTTCTCCGAGAGATCACCCGTAACCACCGCGTGTTCGAGTGTGGTGTTCAGGGCACGGCGGCGGCGCCTGTATGTGTCGCCCGCCGCTGGGGTGCCGTCCAGCTTGTATCCGAGGCGGTAGAGCACGTCTTCGAACACCGCAGCGTCTGCCACATCGCCTATTGGGCGGTCCGTCGTTGTGAGCCAGTCGTACGCGGCTTTGAGGTCGGCTGGCGGATCCTCCCCTGCATTCGCGGGCACGACCCCCCACCGGAAGGCCAACCGCAATTGCTCATCCGAGGGAGCGCCCTCCCCGTGCTTGACCATGGCGAGTGAAACAGCTGCAAGACCGTCCGCCATGCCCTCTCGGGTCTTGGCTGCGCTCGTACGCCACCGCCCGGCAACGTACTTCCGGCAGAACTCGAACCACCGCAACGATGGCACTTCTTGTGAGGCTTTCGCCGCTTCTTCTACCGCGCGGACTTCGGATTCAGGCTGTCCGCTTTCGATCTCGAAAGCCTCGCCTCTGCGCATCGCCTGCCGCAATTCCGAGCTGCGATTTTCGGCGAGTGCCGACGTGGCGAACGTCGCGCTACTTACCTTCCCACCTACGACCTACCGCAGTTGGTACGGGCGCGCTTTCCGGTTGACCTTCGTGACCTTCCAAAGCCGGATATCGAGGGAGTAACCCGGCCTTGCCTCTCCGTGTGGTCGGAGAGCAGGGGTTTCGTCATTCGCAGTCACGCAGCGTCCTCCCGCTCTGTGAGCCAACGCTCGTACTCAGACCGCCGAATCCGTACGTCGCCGTTGGGAAGCTTGATCGAGCGAGGGCCCTTGCCGAGTTGGCGCCACCGGTAGAAGGTCGACGGGGCAACCTTCAGATCATCGATGACCTCCTGAACAGTCATCTTTTCGTCCTGCGTACGGGCACTCATCCCGCCATCCCTTCGGCTTCGTCCGCACCGGACAGGCCGGACAGCTCCAACTCCGACTGTCCGGGGTGTTCGTGCTGGTCAGAGGAGGTAACCGGACAGCCGGACAGTGCGGACACCTCTTGGGCGCCCTGTGTCCGGGTCTCGGTGTCGGGGTAGTACCGGCCGCCGGGGTCCTTGGTGAGCTGTCCGGCGTCGGCCATGCGGTTGCAGGTGCGGCGGATCGTGTCGAGGTCGACGTTCGGCAGTTCGCTCGCCATGTCCTTGGGCCTGGCACCGGGGTGGGCGCGGACGTAGCGCAGGATTGTGGCGCGTGTGTCGCTAACGGTGTGGTCGGTGACCGGTCCATCCAACAGGTGCCAGGCGCCGGAGGCGGATTGGAAGCTGAGGGCGTACTCGGCTTCGTCCACGTCGCGGCCGGTGACGTGCAGGATGCCGTCTGCCTGGCCGCGGGCTCGCTTCAGTACGAGCGTGGCGTCAGCGGCTCCGGCGATGCCGTTGGTGCCGGAGACCTCGGTGAGGAAGTCCTCGGAGGCTGCCTTGCGCACGTGGTGCACGAGGACAACGGCAACGCCGTAGTGGTCGGCGAGGCGCTTGGCGTAGCCGACGGCGACATAGTCCGCGTCGTATGCCGACACTCCTTGTGGTGCGTTCCCGCGCATCTTGGCGAACACGTCGATGACGACCATGCGCGCGTCGGGGTTGCGCTCCAACCACTGGGCGATGGCTTCCATGCCGCCTTGAGGGAAGGGCGGGCATTCGGTGACCAGGGTGAGCCCGGCGGGGGCTGGCTGTCCGCCCAAGAGCTTGCCCATGCGGGTCTGGAGTCGGCGCGGGGTGTCTTCGAGGGCGAGGTAGAGCACGGGTCCGCCCTGTACGGGTACGGAGTCGAACGCCGTGCCTCCGGCCGCGACCGACAGGCCCAGGCCGAGAGAGAGCCAGGACTTGCCGACCTTGGGCGGTCCGGCGAGCACGCTGACGCCTTCGGCGAGGATGCCAGGCACGGCCCATTTCGGCTCGGGGAAGTGGGCGGCCATGAGCTGATCGGCCGTCCATGCGGTGCGCGGGCGCTCCCTCTTGGGCGGCGCCGGGCGTGCTGGCTCGGCGTCGCTGGGCACGGAGTACAGGTGCAGGGGCGGGATGGGGTTGGCGCTCATGCTGCGACCGTCCGGGGGCGTCGTGCTCCGGCACGCAGGCCGGAGGCGATGGTGCCCCGTGCCTCGCGCTCGCCCTGGCCGACCCGAAGCCCGGCGGACAGGAGCCAGCCGGTCACGTCCCCTTCGCTCAACTCGCCCCCGGCTACGAGCTGTCCGAGGGCGACGGAGGCGAGGTAGAGGCTCGTGTTGTGCTCGTGCTCGCCGGAGTTGGTCACGCGGGCCAACTCGCCGTTGACTGCGGCGTTCAGGAACGCCGTGCGCCTCCCGTGGCCTCCGAGGGCAACCGTGACCGGTCGCTGCGGAGGCAGCGGAGCCGGACGCAGCAGCTCGGCGAGCCAGCCCGGCAGCGGCGCCACAGGAACCTTGTGGACGACCTTGTAAAGGTGCCCGTCGAAGGTGCTGCCCGCAGCGACGACAAGTCCGCCGACGGCGCGCGTGTCGACCTTCCAGCCCAGCCCGCGGGCGCTGTCCCCGGCGGTGTTGCGCAGGGGCTCACCCGCGGGTGCGGCGAAGTACATGTGCGTGCCGCCGCTCCATGTGCGGACTGTGTAGGTGTTGCCGGGGAACGGCTGGCCGTGGCGCGCGCAGAGTACGGCGAGCACGTCGGCGCCGTCGGTGACCGCGTGCGCGGCCCAATCGGCCGGCGGGGTGTCGTCGGGGTGCTTGGGCCTGTCCAGGTCGATGACAACCAGACCGGAGGGGCCGGTGGCGATACCGACGTTGTAGGGGGCGTGCGTCCAACAGCGGGTGATGCGGTCCGGGTCGGTGGTGGCGCGCTGTTCCCACGCAGAGATGGCGGGGCGCTTGTCTCCGGGCCGGAGGGGGAAGATGTGCCAGTCGCGCGACGCTGCGTCAAGCGCGGCGGCGAGCTGGGCAGAGCCGTCCGGGTACGGCATGCTGGGGATCTCCTGTTCTGTCTTCGGATGGGCAGGGAGAACCGCGGCGGCGGGCGACCTTGCTGGGGAGTCCCGCCGCCGCGGCGTTGTTACTTGTTCTTGGCCCAAGCGGCGTACTGCTGCCGGACGTAGTGGCGCGGGTCGCAGATACCGGCCGTGTCGTCCAGCTCCATCAGTCGCTGCGCGGCTCGGGTCGCGAGGTCGGCCGCGTCGTTGGCGACGCTGTCGGGTTCATCGCTCAGCGCGATCCGGTCCAGCAGCGCGGCCTTGCGGAGCCAGAACTGCCGGTTCAGACCGTCGTAGATCGGCCTGTCGGCCGCGGTACGGGCTGTCCACCCAATCTCGCTGATGATGCTCGGGGCGAGCGCGTACGCCTCTTCCGGTGCGAGCCCGTCTTCCGGCTCGGAGCGGTGGTCGGCGGTGACGTACAGGATGTTCCGCTTGCGGTCGCGGGTGTAGGAGTGGCGTACGGCACCGGTGGCGAACGTCGCGCGGAGTGCGTTGGCAACGCGGTCGGTGTCGGCCGGGTCGCTGATGACGCGGATCTCGAACATGGGGTTCCTCTCGGGTTCTAGTCGCAGGTGCAGTCGGGGCGTTCGCTGCTGCCATCGGCGCCGCAGCCGCAGCAGTGCGGGTGCTCGTACGGCTCGCTGCCGTCGGCGGGGTTGCACAGGTCGCAGTCGTAGGGGTCGAAGTCGTCCATGGGTCAGTGCTCCTTGGCGGTGCTGGAGGGGAGTTCGGGGAGTCCGGCGGCTGCCAGGGCAGCAGGGTCGAAGCCGGGCAGGGTGGCACGCGTGACCAGAGCGGAGGCGAGCTGTTCGGCGTAGGCGGCGCCGGTGCGGGCCGCCTCGATCTGTGTGGTGGCGCGGAGGGTTTCGACGCGTTCGATGTGGGCGCGTTCCTCGCGGCGGTCGCTCACGTGCCGCTCGTACGCCACGCGCTCACGCCGGTCGGTGCACCAGTACCGGGCGGCGAGCCCGTAGGCGACAGCGGTGGTGAGCGCCCACAGCAGCAGCGGCAGGGACAGCCCGTCGGCGTATCCGGCGACTCCGGCCAGGGCGAGCCCGCCGGAGGCGGCGAACGCGGTCCCGGCGAGCACGCCGTCACCGGAGCGACCGAGCGAGGCACAGGCGCCGGCCGCCGCGGCTCCGAGGGACAGCACGGTCATGAGCACGGCGTTGCCGAGGGAGTGTTCGGCGCCGTTGGCGTTCCAGATGCGGGCCAGGATGAGCACGGTAGATGTGGCGATGGCGGGCGCCGCCTTGGGCGTGATGATGGCGAGCCAGTGCCGGGCGATGATTTGTTCGTTCATGGCCGGACTCCTCAGAACTGCTGGAAGGCGTCGATGACGGCGGCGGTGAGTTCGTTGATGGGGCCGGATGCGCCGGTGGAGGCGAGGAAGAAGCCGAAGGCGGCGGCGGTGAATGCGGCGCCGTAGCCGAGGGACTTGGAGCGCAGCAGGAAGAACAGGACGAGTCCGAACAGGGCCACGAGCGAGACTGTGACGGCCACGGGCGGAACCTCCTTCGAGTGGTGTGGTTGGGTGTTCAGTTGGTGCCTTCGCGGTAGATCCGCTGGGCACGGTTGAAGATCCAGCGCCCGGCGCGTATGCGCTTGCCGGTGGCCTTGCAGCGGCGGCAGCTCTTGCCGCGCTTGGGGCGTCCCTTGCGGTCGGTGGTGGTGGCGAAGCCGAAGCCGTTGCACTTGCGGCAGGTGCCGAACGGACTGGCCGCACACAGAGAGCTGTAACCGAGCGTGACGAGCAGCAGGCAGGCGATAGTAGGGGCGATGAGGGTCATCGGGGGCCCTTTCTCGGGGTTTCCGGGGTTTTCGCAGGTGGGGTGCTATGCGCTAGATGGCAGATCAGGTGCTATGTGGGGTGCTAGCGGGGGTGCTACCGGTAGCAGGTGAGCCCGCTACCGGTAGCGGTCCGGCGGGGTTAGGCGGCGCCCCGGTTTTCGTCACGCTCCGCAATGGCCTTCGTGAGGTCGTCGCGGACGATGCCGCGGCGGGTGGTGCGCTCGCCGTCGTCGGTCGTCCCGGCCACGCCGGTGGTCTTGATGCCGTGCGGCTTGAGTGCGCTGGTGACGTTCTCGCCCTTCCAGCCGCCGTAGACCTCCGGCCGCAGCTCCGCGAGCCGGGCGGCGATCCGCTCGTTCCATACGCGCTTCTCCGACGGCGGCACGACCGCGGCCACGTCGGCAAGCAGGTCGTACGACGGGCCCGACGTGCTCTCGGTGTCCTCCCCGAGGGCGTGCCCGGACAGGGTGCCTTCGGCCTTGCGCAGGGCGTAGGCACGCTGCGCGATGGCGTTAGCGGCCGGGTCGTCCAGGTAGGCGGTGCGGACCACGACCGGGAGCGCGGTTGCTCCAGCGAGGTAGCCGTTACCGGCGTCGATCTCCGGACGGAACGACGTGGCGCGCACGCCGTTCTTGTACGCGCTCGTACCGAGGATCATGTCGTTCTCGACCTGTCCGGCGACCTTGAGAGCGAAGCGGATGGAGACGTTGCCGCTGATGCCGGTCGGGAGCGAGTCCTTGTCGGGGCGCTGCGTGGCCAGCACGAGGATCACACCCAGGGCGCGACCGAGCTTGATGATGAACTCCGCATCGTCACCAGCCTGCTTGCCGTACTTGGGGTGCGCGAACAGGTTCTGGCACTCGTCGAACACACCGACCAGCGGCCACAGCTTCAGCGAGCGCTTGTCAGCGATGGCGCGGGTGACGCGCTTGTCCGGGCACAGATCCCGCGGCAGCTTCTTGATCGCAGCCGCGCGCCGCATGACTTCCTCGCGCAGCAGCTTCAGGGAGTCGGCCGCGTACCGGATCGAGTCGTCGTCGATGCCGGAGACGAACCGGTGGCTGACGCATTCGAGGGAGTCCAGGTCACCGGTGCCCTTGTTCTCGTGCAGCCACAGTTCCACCGACGGGTCAAGAGCGGCGCCGCAGGCCAGCACGCGCACGGAGGCGGTCTTGCCCTGGCCGGGCAGCGAGCCGACCAGGATGTTGTGCTGGATCATCGGCACGGACTGAGCACGGCCGCGCGGGTCGATGCCGAACGGGACGCGCTTGAAGATGTCGTGCTTGCGCACGTTCGCGAGCGCCCACTTCACAGTGCCAGTCTTCGACAGGTCCCGGTCACCAACCCACAGGATGAGCCGTCCCTCGTGCTCGTTGGGGTCGGCGTCAGGCCACACGCAACCCAGCGGGCGACGCAGGCCGGAGGCGAGCCGGGCACGCCGGTCGGCCACGTCGGCAACGGTCACGCCCAACGGCAGGTCGATGTCAGCGCGCCAGCCCGGACCTTCGCGGGTGATCGGCGCGACGAACCGGATGCCGTCCTGTCCCTTGGCGACCGCCGATGCAATCTGCCCGATACCGATCGACGCCATGGCCTTGACCACGATGTCGCTGGTGAGCTTCTGCACCTCAGTCTTGATGACCGCGCGGGAAGCCAGCGGCGCATCCGCCGGCGCACCCAACCAGCCCAGCGTCAGCACGGCGACCGTGGCAGCGATGACCTGTGTCATCAGCGCCGCCCCAAACACCAGGAACAGGCCCACAACCAGGGCGAACAGCCCTCCGAGGACCGTAAGGAGCATCCGAAGCCGTACCCGGCGGTCCCGCTGCCGGGACAGCTTCAGGTACAGCTCGGAGTTCTCGCGGCGCGCCTCCGCCTGCCGCAACGGCTCGCCCTCCGCGTCGACCGCCCAACGGCCGATCCTGCCCAGAGCGTTGACCAGCCCGCTCGGCGAGCGCCAGATGAGCTTGGGCACATACAGGAACGGCACGCGGACCGCGTGAAAGGCGATGGTGTGCCCCACGTGCCCGGCCAGCCAGCCCATCGCGTCCTTGAACTCCGCGCCCGACTTCATCCACACCGGGATGATGTCCAGCCGCTTGGAGTCGCGGATGCGGTCGATCAGACCGGGGCCCGACCGAGTCGGCGCCGGACGGTCGACCAGAGCCGGGCCGGAGTCGTCCGACTCCCCCGTCTCCGAGTCGGCCGACTCGGTCGGCTTCGAGTCGGCCGACCGGTCGGGCGTGGAGTCGGGCGACGCGTCGGGGGTGCTGTCGGCCGACTCAGTACGGGCCGACCGTGCCTTGTCCAGGTCGACCACGTCACCCTTGGAGTCGGTGGCCATCTCGGCTTCGAGTCGGTTGAAGAGTTCGTTGTCGTCGTCGGGGTGCTTCACTTGGGGTTCCTTCTTTCGGGAGGGATGCGGGGCCCGGCCGCTGCTTTGGTCGGTTGAGACCGGGCCCCGTGTTGAGCGGGTCAGGCGGCGCGCTGGTCTTCGGGGTAGGCGCAGGGGACGCACACCCCGAGCGAGGTCGGGATGCAGTAGCTGTAGGTCAACCGGCACTGCGGGCAGGTGCGGCGGGCGAGCATCGCCAGGGCGAGCGCGTCCCACTTGCGCGAGGTCATCGGCCGGACCGGCTTCGCGCAGTCGATGCGGTAGAGGTAGGCGACCTGAACGCCGGACTTGCGGCCCCGGTGGCGGCGCATCACCTGCGCGGCGACCGGCTGTCCGCCCGGCCGCAGCCCCTTCTCGCGCAACTGTCGGCGGGTGGCGTAGCCGTCCGGGGCGAACCGCCAAGGAAACGTGGGGATGCCGAACCGGGTGCCGTGCGGGTCGAAGCACTTGGCGTAGGTCGACATCAGGCAGCCACCCCCACGACCGGAGCGTCCGCGCGGGCGCCCGTACGGCCTGCGCGCCGCCCGGTGACGGTGGCGAACAGCCGACCCAGCCCCGCACGGCGGGTACCGACGCGAGCCTGCTTGGCCGCGTACATCGCCTCATCGGCCCGCCGCAGCAGCGCGGACAGGTCGTCGGCGGGGAAGTCGGCGGCGCGCACCCAGCCGAGAGAGACCGTGGTGTGTACGGCCGAGTCCTGGCCGTCGACCGGGCGGGCGAGCACGCCGTGCAGTACAGCGAGCATGTCTCCGGCGGTGCCGTGGTCGTCGATCAGGACGGCGGCGAACTCATCGCCCCCGAGCCGCCCGGCCACCCCGGACCGGCCGACGTGGTGGGCGAGCCGGGCCGCAGTCGCCTGCAACAGCGCGTCCCCGGCCGCGTGCCCGAAGGTGTCGTTGATCTGCTTGAACTTGTCGACGTCGGCCAGCAACACGACCGCGCGCGGGTCCCTCAACAGGGCGGTAGCGCGGCGGGTGAATGCCTCGCGTGTCCGCAGCCCGGTCAGCGGGTCGCGACGGGCGACGTTCAGGCGCCGCCGCAGCCACAGCGTGTGGGCCGTCCAGCCGGAGGCGACCGGAGCCGCCGCGGCGAGCATGGTCAGCATGGTGTTCATGCCGCCGCCCCCTCGGTGCCTTCGTCGTCGCCGTCGACGGAGTGCAGGCGGCGCCCCTCGGCCCGCTCGTTCAGCAGCAGGTCACGCAGGACACGGGAGTTCGCGGCAGAGCAGTGCAGGGTGGTGCGGATGGCTTCCGCGTTGACCGCGTCGTCCGTCCAATCGGCCGTAGCCGCGCGTGCCTCGGTGAGCAGTTCCGCCGGGGTCCGCGGCGCCTTCGTCGCCTTACCCTTGGTGCTGGCCGGGCGCTTGCGCGGCGGCTTGGGCGCCTCCGGCTTCGGCTTCTCCGCCACCGTCGGCGGCACAGGCGGGACATCCTCGCTCGCCGGGGCAAGCTCACCCAGCTTCAGCAGCACGCGTTCCGGGCGCGGGGTCTTCGACCGCCACCGCCGACCATGCTCCTCACGGAGCCGGGCACGGGCCAACTGCCGCTCACGCTCACGCTTCAGCGCCTCGGAGTACGACGTGATCTCCCACAGCGTCATCCGCCGCCACAGACCGAACGTCGACAGCGGGGACAGCATCCACCGGGAGAACCGCACCTTCTCCATCCGCCGGCCAGTCGCGGCGCCGATCCGTACGGCGTAGATGTGGGCGCCGATCTCGGAGAACACCACCCACAGCAGCGGCATCGTGCCGTGTGCCACCTTCGCCCACAGCGACTCACCAGCGGCGACGTTCAGCCCACACGTGATCAGCGTCAGCACCCAGGGCACGAACCGCACCCAAGCCAGTGCCATGTCCATCCGGATCAACAGCAGGTTGGCCACGGTGAACACCGGAATGGCCACGTCGATACCAACCGGCAACATCCACGGCTCACCGAAACCCCACCGGGCGGCAGCAGAGGAGATCGCGTCGAACGAGGCGATCAGGCCCAGGGCCCCAACCCCGGCCGCGGCGAGCGCGCCCAATCCGGCGAGCCCCATCTCCGGCTTCGTCAGCGGCGGCACCGCCGGACGCTCGATGCTCTGCGTCGTCGTCATGCCGCACCCCCAGCCACGATCAGGGCCGCGACGATGAGCAGCGCGCCACCCGCGCAGATGAGGTCAACCGCACGGCGCAGACCCTGGAACTTGGCCACCGCGAGGCGGGACAGACCCGCGATGTCCGCGCTGAGACGGTCCTCATGGAGATGGGCGGTGATCTCCTCAGCGGTGAGCCTCGCCCACAGCGGGAAGCCGTGCCGACCGCGCAGATTCGGGCGCACCGACCGCAGCAGCAGACCCGCCGCAGCGACCAACAGCGCCATACCCGCGCCGCCCACCACATAGGAAGCAGTGCTCAGCGGCATGTCCTTGGCGACCGTCCAGGCCCCGGCCAGCACCGCGCCGACGAACGCCAGCAACAGAGCGGTCTTGTTGTCGGTCCGCGCGATCTCGGCCTTCACCTCAGCGTGCGCGGCCGTGAGCTTCGTCTCCGGGATGCTCATGCCGCAGCCCCCTTCCGGGAGGACCGACGGAACCCGGCCGGGCGCATCAGGGGGATGACGTTGAACAGCTCCGGCGCGTGCGCCTCGATCACCTCAGCGGCGATACGGGCCACGTCGTCCGGCAGGTTGCTGTACTCCGGGTCGGCCAGGATGTCGCGCGCCGCGTCCATCCGAGCCGCGCGCTCCATCTCGCTCTCACCCTCCGCCCCGAGCCACAGCTCAACCGGGGTACCGAGGGCCAGTTCCACGAAGTCCTCAGCCGATACGGCCTGTTGACGGCCGATGTACGTACGCATGGACGTTCTCCTGAATCGATGGGACAGGGAGAGGTCCGGCGGCAGGCGACCTTGCTGGGGAGTCCCGCCGCCGAACATGTGCGCGTCGATACACGCCCTCCATGAGGAACATGTGTTACGTGTTCCTCATCGTGCTGTGAGAGGTTCGCCGTGTCAAGCCCTTCGGTTGTTGACGTTCCGCGAGCCCCTCGCGCTCGATGTACCTACAGAGTGGCGGCGATGGCGGCGACGCTCGACTTCGCACCTGTACGACTCGGGTCGTCCTTGGCTAAGCGTTGTCCCGTAACTGCTGGTCGCGGGTGAGATGATCTTGTCGTGGCTGGTGTGATCACGGCGTCGGAGCCCTCCTGGATAGCCCCGTTC
>NZ_JBEOYO010000051.1:0-67013 GCF_040297125.1 Streptomyces sp. NPDC001868
CTAAAGGGCCGCAGGCCCTTTAGGGGCGCGGGGAACTGCGCGACCAGCCCCCACGCACCCGCACCCACCCACCCACCCCGCGCGGAGCGCGAAGGGGGGCGAAGGGGCGTAGCCCCTGGGGGATGGGACGGGTAGGGGCGGCGGGGGCGGGAGGCTAGGCCGGGCGGAGCCAGAGGGTGGTCAAGGGGGGCAGGGTGACGCGGATGCTGGCCGGGTGGGTGTGCCACGGGTGGGGGTCCGGCTTCACCGGATCGGGGGTCGTCACATCGGTCCCGCCGTACGCCCCCGCGTCCGTGTTCAGAATCTCGCGCCAGGCCGGAACATCCTCGGGAACCCCCAGCCGGTAGTCCTCCCGGACGACCGGGCTGAAGTTGGACACCGACAGCAGCGGCGCACCGTCCGCCGCGAACCGCAGGAACGCCAGGACGTTGTCGTCCGCGGAATCCCCCGTGATCCAGGAGAACCCGGCGGGCCTGGTGTCCTGCTGCCACAGCGCGGGCGTGCCACGGTAGGCCGAGTTGAGGTCGCGGACGAGGTCGCGAACACCCCGATGGTCGGCCTCGGCACCGTACGCCGGGTCCAGCAGCCACCAGTCGGGCCCGTGCGCCTCCGACCACTCGGCGCCCTGCGCGAACTCCTGCCCCATGAAGAGGAGTTGCTTGCCGGGATGCGCCCACATGAAGCCGAGGTACGCACGGTGGTTGGCGCGCTGCTGCCACCAGTCACCCGGCATCTTCGACACCAGCGAGCCCTTCCCGTGCACGACCTCGTCGTGCGAGATGGGCAGGACGTAGTTCTCGCTGTACGCGTACACCATCGAGAACGTCATCTCGTGGTGGTGGTGCTTGCGATGGACGGGATCCTTGGACATGTAGCCCAACGAGTCGTGCATCCAGCCCATGTTCCACTTCAGCCCGAAGCCGAGCCCGCCGAAGCCGCCCGGCCCGGTGTGGTGCGTGGCCCGGGTGACGCCGTCCCAGGCGGTGGACTCCTCCGCGATGGTCACGACGCCCGGCACCCGCCGGTACACCGTCGCGTTCATCTCCTGGAGGAAGGCGACCGCGTCCAGGTTCTCCCGCCCGCCGTGCTCGTTCGGCGTCCACTGCCCCGGCTCGCGCGAGTAGTCGAGGTACAGCATCGAGGCGACGGCATCCACCCGCAGCCCGTCGATGTGGTACTCCTCGCACCAGTACAGGGCGTTCGCCACCAGGAAGTTGCGCACCTCGCGGCGCCCGTAGTCGAACTCCAGCGTCCCCCAGTCGGGGTGCGCCGCCCGCGCCGGGTCCCCGTGCTCGTACAGCGGACGCCCGTCGAACTCGGCCAACGCCCAGTCGTCACGCGGGAAGTGGGCCGGCACCCAGTCCATCAGCACCCCGATCCCGGCCCGGTGCAGGGAGTCGACCAGGAACTTGAAGTCGTCGGGGCTGCCGAGGCGGGCGGTCGGGGCGTAGAAGCCGGTGACCTGGTAGCCCCAGGAGCCGCCGAAGGGGTGCTCGGCGATCGGCAGCAGCTCGACGTGGGTGAAGCCGAGGTCGGAGACGTACGCCGGTAGCTGCTCGGCGAGTTGACGGTACGTCAACCCGGGTCGCCAGGACGCCAGATGGACCTCGTACACCGAGAAGGGTGCCTCGTGCGCGGGGGTCTCCGCGCGCCGGGCGAGCCACTCCTCGTCGGTCCACTCGTAGTGCGAGGCGTGGACGATGGACGAGGTGTGCGGCGGGACCTCCGTACGCCGGGCCATGGGGTCGGCCCGGAGCGTCTTCGAACCGTCAGGCCGCGTGATCTCGAACTTGTACAGCTCGCCCTCGCCGATCCCGGGCACGAACAGCTCCCACACCCCCGAGGAGCCCAGCGAACGCATCGGGAAGCCGGTGCCGTCCCAGAAGTTGAACGTCCCCGCCAGGCGTACGCCGCGCGCGTTCGGCGCCCACACCGTGAAACGGGTGCCGGTCACGCCCTGGTGGGTCATCGGCTCCGCGCCGAGCGCCTTCCACAGCTCCTCGTGCCGGCCCTCGTTGATCAGATGCTGGTCCAGCTCGCCGATCGCGGGCAGGAAACGGTACGCGTCCTCGGTCTCCTGTTCCTTCCCCTCGTACGAGACCAGCAGCCGGTACGCCCCCGGCACCTCCCGCAGCGGCAGCAGTGCCGAGAAGAACCCGCCCCCGTCGTCGTGCAGCTCCGCCCGCAGCGACTCCACCACCACGCTCACGCCGAGCGCGTACGGCCGGAACGCGCGGAACACCACGCCCCCGGGCGCGGGGTGGGCCCCGAGCACGGAGTGCGGCGCGTGATGGGTTCCGGACAGCAGCCGCTCGCGATCGGCACCGTCCATCGCGGGGGAGAAGGCGGGCTGGGCGAGGGCGGGTTCGTGGTCGGGGGTGCCGGTCGGCTCGTTGGGGTGGTCGCTGTCAGCGCCTCCGGTGGCCTGCTTGGGCACCTTCGGTTCGGCGACCACCGGCTCGGCGGCGGTCTGCTTGGGGACCACCGGTTCGCCGGCCGTCGCCGGCCCGGCCAGCACCGACACGCGAGCGCTCCGCTCGGCCACGGCCGGCTCCGGCACCGGCGTTCCGGCGCCCGACGGGACGCCGGCAACCGACGCCGCCGCCCCCGCCTCCTGCGGCGGCTGCACGGCCTTCTTCGCGGAGGCCTTCTTGGTGACGGTCCTCTTGGCCACGGCCTCGGTCGTGACGGCCTTCGCGGTCACGGCTTTCTTGGCCACGGCTTTCTTGGCCACGGCTTTCTTGGTCGCGGTCTGCTTGACCGCCGCCTTCTTCGCGACTGCCTTTTTCGCGACAGCCTTTTTCGCACCGGTCTTCTTGGCGGCGGCTTTCTTGGCCACGGCCTTCTTCGCCACGGCTGGCTCGGCCGCAGCTGGCGCGGCCATGGCTTGCGCTGCCACGGTCGGTTCCGCGACCGCCTTCTCCGCGACCGCCTTCTCCGCGACCGCCTTCTTCGCGGACGTCGTCTTGGCGGGGGCCTTCTTGGCGGGAGCCTTCTTGGCCACGCGCTTGCCTTCCGCCACCTTCCCCGGTGCGGACTTCTTGGCGACCGCCTTGCTCTCGGTGGCCTTCTCGACGGCCGGTGTCCCCTCGCCGGCCTTCTCGGCGACCGCCTTGGTCCCGGCCGTCTTGGCGGCGGTCTTCCTGGCCAATGGCGGCACCCTGTTCCCGACCGTGGCCGTGCCCTGGGCTGTTGTGCTCTTGGTCGCCGCCTTCTTCGCCGTCTTCGTCGTCGCCGTCTTCTTGGCTGTCGCCTTCTTCGCCACGGCCTTCTTCGCGGTCGCGGCCGTCTTCTTCGTGGCCGTCTTCTTCACCGGGGCGGGCCCCTCGGCGGCGGGGCCGGTGGGCTGGGTGCTGTCGTCGGACGGCGGGCGGGGAGTCACAGGGACGGTCTCCTCGGGAGGGGGTGGTGTCAGGGGGTGTCGGCGCCGGGGTCCGTCGCCAGTCGGTGGACGGCGGCCAGGGGCACCGGCAGCCAGTCGGGGCGGTGGCGGGCCTCGTAGAGGACCTCGTACACGGCCTTGTCGGTCTCGTACGCGCGCAGCAGCACGGGATCCGTACGCGGGTCGTCCCCGGCGACGTCCGCGTAGCCGGAGCAGTACGCGGCCCGGCAGGCGGTCGCCCACTCGGCGGCCGGGGGCTGGAGGGAGTGCGCCGCGTAGTCGAAGGAGCGGAGCATGCCGGCGATGTCACGGGCGACGGGCTGCGGCATCCGCCGCTCGGCCAGCGGCTTCGAGGGCTCGCCCTCGAAATCTATGAGCGACCACTCCCCGGAGGGGGAGCGAAGACACTGTCCGAGGTGGAGGTCGCCGTGGATGCGCTGCGCGGTCCAGGTGCGGCCCTCGGCGGCCAGGTCGGCGAGGGCCTCGAAGGCGGTGTGCAGACCGGGCGCGTACGGGCGCAGCGCGGGTACGGCCTGCGCGGCGGCCTCCAGGCGTCCGGTCATGCCGTCGACCAGGGACTCCAGTTGCGGCCTGCCCAGGGTGACCGTGGGCAGGGCCCGGGTCAGCGCGGTGTGCACCTCGGCGGTCGCCCGGCCCAGCGCCCGTGCCTCGGCGGTGAAGTCCTCGCCCTTGGCCAGCACGCTCAGCGCCAGCTCCCAGCCGTCCGCCGCGCCGTGCAGGAACGGCTGGAGGACACCCAGGACGTGATGGGTGTCGGGGCCCGAGTCGGTGCCCCGGCCCAGCTCTGCCACCATCCAGGCCACCGGCGCCGGTACCCGGGGGCAGCCCTCGCGGGACAGCACCATCGGCAGTTCGAGGTCCGGGTTGTCGCCGGGCACGATCCGGCGGAACAGCTTGAGGATGAACGTATCGCCGTAGACGATCGAGGAGTTGGACTGCTCCGAGGTCACCACTCGGGGCACCAGGCCCTCGGGGATGCCGTGCCGCATGTCGCGTCCGCAGCGCAGCTCACCTACGTGTGCCTGGGACCGCAGCGCCTCCAGGAGGACGTCGGCGAGACGCGGGTCGTACAGCGCCTCGTACACCGTCCGCCCGGCCAGCGGTCCCTCGGCCACATGCCCGATCAGCGCGGGCGCCAGCCGGGGCGGCAGGGTCTGGCGTACGCCGAGCAGCAGTTGGTAGCAGTCGCCCGGGTGGGCCGGGGCGCCCTGGGACGGCACCAGTGGCTGGTGGGCGCGGAGGATGAGGTGCAGCAGTCCGGCCTTGGCGGTGCCGACCGGCAGCAGTTCGGTGGCCGCCACCAGGCTGAACCCGGCGACCGGCCGCCCCTTCCCCGCGAACCAGCGCTGCCGTGGCAGCCACTCCCGCAGCAGCGGTTCCAGGGAGATGAGCAGCCCGGGACCTGGCTCTGCGGTGGGCGGTGGAGCAGGACTTGTCGCGGTGGAGTGCGTGGCGGCTTCCGACATGGCCTCGCGTCCTTTCCCCGGGGGCGGGGTGTTCCTGTCTGCGTGCCCCGGGCGGGCCGGGAGAAACCGGCCCGCCCGGGGTTCCGGGCGGGCTTACACGGTGTCCTTCCGCAGGCGGAACCAGTAGAAGCCGTGGCCCGCGAGGGTGAGGAGGTAGGGCAGTTCGCCGATGGCCGGGAAGCGCACTCCGCCGATGAGTTCGACGGGGTGGCGTCCTTCGTAGGCGCGCAGATCGAGTTCGGTGGGCTGTGCGAAACGGGAGAAGTTGTTGACGCACAGCACCAGGTCGTCCCCGTCCCCCTCGGTCGAGGGTGCCTCCCGGAGGAAGGCGAGGACGGCCGGGTTGGACGACTGGAGTTCGGTGTAGGTGCCGAGGCCGAACGCCGGGTTCTGCTTGCGGATCTCGATCATGCGGCGGGTCCAGTGCAGCAGCGAGGACGGCGAGGACATCGACGCCTCGACGTTCGTCACCTGGTAGCCGTAGACCGGGTCCATGATCGTCGGGAGGGAGAGCCGTCCCGGGTCGCAGGAGGAGAAGCCGGCGTTGCGGTCCGGCGTCCACTGCATCGGCGTACGCACCGCGTCCCGGTCACCGAGCCAGATGTTGTCGCCCATGCCGATCTCGTCGCCGTAGTAGAGGATCGGCGAGCCGGGCAGGGAGAGCAGGAGTGCGGTGAACAGTTCGATCTGGTTGCGGTCGTTGTCCAGGAGGGGCGCCAGCCGGCGGCGGATGCCGATGTTGGCGCGCATACGCGGGTCTTTGGCGTACTCCGCGTACATGTAGTCGCGCTCTTCGTCGGTGACCATCTCCAGCGTCAATTCATCATGATTGCGCAGGAAGATGCCCCATTGGCAACTGGAGGGGATGGCCGGGGTCTTGGCGAGGATTTCCGAGACCGGGTAGCGGGATTCCCGCCGGACCGCCATGAAGATCCTCGGCATCACCGGGAAGTGGAACGCCATATGGCATTCGTCGCCGCCGCTGGGGAAGTCACCGAAGTAGTCGACGACGTCCTCCGGCCACTGGTTCGCCTCGGCCAGCAGCACGGTGTCCGGGTAGTGCGCGTCGATCTCCTTCCGTACCCGCTTGAGGAAGTGGTGGGTTGCCGGAAGGTTTTCGCAGTTGGTGCCCTCCTGCTGGTACAGGTAGGGCACCGCGTCCAGGCGGAAGCCGTCGATGCCCAGGTCCAGCCAGAACCGCAGCGCCGAGATGATCTCCTCCTGCACCGCCGGGTTCTCGTAGTTGAGGTCCGGCTGGTGGGAGAAGAAGCGGTGCCAGTAGTACTGCTTGCGGACGGGGTCGAAGGTCCAGTTGGAGGCTTCGGTGTCGACGAAGATGATGCGCGCGTCCTGGAACTGCTTGTCGTCCTCGGCCCAGACGTAGTAGTCGCCGTAGGGGCCGTCGGGATCTTTCCTGGACTCCTGGAACCACGGGTGCTGGTCGCTGGTGTGGTTCATGACGAAGTCGATGATGACGCGCATGCCGCGTTGGTGGGCGGCGTCGACGAATTCGACGAAGTCGGCGAGGTCGCCGAATTCGGGGAGGACGGCGGTGTAGTCGGAGACGTCGTAGCCGCCGTCGCGGAGGGGGGATTTGAAGAAGGGCGGGAGCCAGATGCAGTCGATGCCGAGCCACTGCAGATAGTCGAGTTTGGCGGTCAGGCCCTTGAGGTCGCCGATGCCGTCGCCGTTGCTGTCCTGGAAGGAGCGGACGAGGACTTCGTAGAAGACGGCGCGTTTGAACCAGTCCGGGTCCCGGTCCTTCTGCGGAGTGTCCTCGAAGGTGTCCGGAACGGGCTCGTTGACGATCATGGTGTGGGTGACCCCCCGATCTGCGGGTTGGACGGTCGCAGGACGGTCAGTACGTGGGCGGGCGAGCGGCCCGGTTCAAGACGTACATAGTTGTTCCTGCCCCAGGTGTAGACCTCGCCGGTGAGCTCGTCGCGCACCAGCACGGACTCATGCCAGTCCAGGCCGAGTTGCGGCATGTCCAACGAGACCGTGGCCTCCTGGGTGTGGTGGGGATCGAGGTTGACCACCACCAGAACCGTGTTCGAGCCCGCGCGTTTCGAGTAGGCGATCACCGCTTCCTGGTCGGCCTGGTGGAAGTGCAGATCCCGCAACTGACGCAGCGCCGGGCTCCGACGCCTGATCTCGTTGAGCTTGCCGAGCAGTGGGGCGATCGTACGTCCGTCTTGTGCCGCCGCGTCCCAGTCGCGGGGGCGGAGTTGGTACTTCTCGGAGTCGAGGTACTCCTCGCTGCCCGGCTTGAGGGGGGTGTTCTCGCACAGTTCGTAGCCGGAGTAGACGCCCCAGGTGGGGGAGAGGGTGGCGGCGAGGACGGCGCGGAGTTCGAAGGCGGGGCGGCCGCCCTGCTGGAGGAAGGCGTGGAGGATGTCGGGGGTGTTGACGAAGAAGTTGGGCCGCATGTAGGCGGCGGCCTCGCCCGCCAGCTCGGTGGCGTACTCCGTCAGCTCCTGTTTGGTGTTGCGCCAGGTGAAGTAGGTGTAGGACTGCTGGAAGCCGGTGGCGGCCAGGGTGTGCATCATCGCCGGGCGGGTGAAGGCCTCGGCCAGGAAGATGACGTCGGGGTCGGTGGCGTTGATGTCGGCGATGACCTGCTCCCAGAACACCACCGGTTTGGTGTGGGGGTTGTCGACGCGGAAGATCCGCACCCCGTGGTCCATCCAGTGCCGCAGGACGCGGGTCGTTTCGGCGATGAGACCGGGCAGGTCGGCGTCGAAGGCGATGGGGTAGATGTCCTGGTACTTCTTCGGCGGGTTCTCCGCGTACGCGATCGTCCCGTCGGGGCGGTGGTGGAACCACTCGGGATGCTTCTGCACCCACGGGTGGTCCGGGGAGCACTGCAGCGCGAAGTCCAGGGCGACTTCCAGGCCCAGCGCGCGGGCCTCGGCCACGAAGAAGTCGAAGTCCTCGATCGTGCCCAGGTCGGGGTGGACGGCGTCGTGGCCGCCCTCCGGGGAGCCGATCGCCCACGGCACACCCACGTCGTCCGGAGTCGGCGAGAGGGTGTTGTTGCGGCCCTTGCGGAAGGTGGTCCCGATCGGGTGGATCGGGGGCAGGTAGATGACGTCGAAGCCCATCGCGGCGATGGCGGGCAGGCGGCGGGCGGCGGTACGGAACGTGCCGTGGGGCTGCTCGGGGGTGCCCTCGGAACGCGGGAAGAACTCGTACCAGGAGCCGTACAGGGCCCGCTCCCGCTCCACCAGCAGGGGCAACGGCTCGGAGGACGTCACCAGTTCACGCAGGGGGTGGCGGGTGAGGACCTCGTCCACCTCCGGCGCCAACGCCGCCGCCAGCCGGGAGGACGCGGGCCGCGTGGTGTCCCGTAGCGCGTCCACGGCGGCGAGGAGGGTGCCTCGGCCGTTCCTGCCCTCGGGGATGCCGTCGGCGGCGCGCTCGTGGAGGCGCGCGCCCTCCTCCAGGACGAGTTCCGTGTCGATACCGGCCGGGATCTTGATGTGGGCGTGGTGGCGCCAGGTGGTGACCGGGGCGCCCCAGCCCTCCACGGCGTACGACCAGAGGCCCTCGCTCGGTACGGAGACGGTGGCGCCCCAGCGGTCGGTGCCGGGGGCGAGTTCGCGCATCGGGGTCCAGCCGGCCGGGCGGCCCTCCGGGTCCCTGAGCACGACATTGGCGGCGACCGCGTCGTGGCCCTCGCGGATGACGACGGCCGAGATCTCGAAGGCCTCGCCCACGACCGCCTTGGCCGGCCGGCGGCCGTGGTGGACGGTCGGCCGTACGTCGATGACCGGTATCCGCCCGATGGTGGGGGCGCCCGGAGTCACCGGGGTCTTCGGAGGTGGCGCGGCAGGCGCGGGCGGGCCGGTGCGCGCCGGGCGTGCGGGGCGTGCGGCGGTGCTGTCGGGTGGGGCGGTGGTGGTACTGGTCGTCGGGGGGGCTGACGAGTGGTGCGTGGCGGGCATGACCGCTCCTGTCCGCGTCAACGTGGGTGGGCGGATGAGGGTGTGGGGAGGTGGGGCCAGCGGGACGTACCGGTGGAGCCTTCCCACACAGTGCGGGTGGGCATTCCGGCACTTTGTTAACTACTCACGCGTATGTCTACACACAAGACCGGCCTCGTCCGAGAGGGGCGAGGCCGGTCACTGTAGTCGCTCTCGGTAAAGAGCCGCTCACCTGTGGTGTTACGGCTTCCTACGGGTTGTCGACGTGGAGAAGCTTGTTCGGGGAGCCCGGATATCTGTCCTTGACCTTGCCCGAAACCGCTCGGTCCACCAGCGACTTGGCCACTTCCGCCGGTGCGGCCCGCGGATGGTCGGCCAGATAGAGGGCCGCCGCGCCCGCCGCGTGCGGGGAGGCCATGGACGTACCGGAATGGGTGGTCTTCCCGGTGTCGCTCCGGTGCGAGGCGGAGGTGATGGACGCCCCGGGGGCGAACAGGTCAAGGCTCGGGCCCCAGTTCGAGAAGGGGGCGCGGACGTCCTTCCTGTCGGTGGCGCCGACCGTGATCGCCTGTTTGACGCGGGCGGGTGAGTGGAGGCCGGCCGCGACTGCGTCGTTGCCCGCGGCGACCGTGTAGGTGACCCCGGACGCGATGGAGTTGCGTACGGCCGCGTCGAGCTGGGCGTTGCCGTAGCCGCCCAGGCTCATGTTCGCGACGGCCGGTTTCCTCGCGTGCTTGGTGACCCAGTCGATGCCCGCGATGACCTGGGCGGTCGTCCCCCCGCCGTCGTCGTCGAGCACGCGTACGGCGACCACCTTGGCCTTCTTGGCGACGCCGTACGTGGTGCCGGCGACGGTGCCCGCGACATGGGTGCCGTGGCCGTTGCCGTCCTGGGCTGTCCTGTCGTTCTGGACGAAGTCCCAGCCGTGGGCGGCCCGGCCGCCGAAGTCCTTGTGCGTGATCCGTACACCGGTGTCGATCACGTACACGGTGACGCCCTTGCCCGCCGACCGCGGCCAGGTGTAGCCCTTGTCGAGCGGCAGGTTCGGCTGGTCGACGCGGTCCAGGCCCCAGGAGGGCGGGTCGGGCTGCCGGGGGGCGCCGGCGGCGTGCCGGGGGTCGGGTGCGGCCTGCCGGGTGCCGTAGGTCGCCTGCCAACTGCCGTGGGTCGCCTGCCGGCTGTCGTGGGTGGCCTGTCGGCGGTCGTAGGTGACCTTCGTGTCCTGGACGACCGAGGCCACGCGGGGGTCCGCCGCGAGGCGCCTGGCCTGTTTCTCGCCGGCCTCCACGGAGTATCCGTTCAGGGCGGTGCTGTACGTGTGGCGTATTTTCGCCCCGTACTTCGCCGCTATGCCCTTTCCGGACTTCGACGGGGCCGCCGTTCCCGCCTTGAGGGTCACGATGTAACTGCCGTTGACGGAGCCGGGACCACCGGCTCCGTGGACGAGCCCCTCCGCGGCGGCCTGCGCCGGCGGGGAGATGGCCGAAAGTGCGGCGGCCGTCAGCGCCGCGGTGAGCCCTCCCGCCCAGCGCCTGCGCCTGTTTCTCGCCTCTGTCGGATCGTGCATGTGTGAGAACCCCCTCCCCGGCCGAGGTCGGCCGGTGTTCCACTGGGCAGCCTCTCGTGCGGTGTGAAGCCCCACAAGGCCGCGCAGAGGGGTGGAATCGGCCATATCGCCCGTGGGGTACATGTGGACCTTGCGGCTGTGTTGCGGCGAATTCAGGACTGAACTCCCCGGGGTGGACTGCCCGGCGGGGCGGCCGGGGTACGGATGCGCCGTAATCGCATACCGAGGGACGCCCCGTGGTTGCCGGGCCCCCGCGCCGCTACCGTCGGGGGGTGACGAACGGCGCACAGCGGAGTGCGTCCCCGGCCCGTACGTCTTTGGCGCGAAGGTGGAACCCTCTGTGAAGGCCATCCGCAGATTCACCGTCCGACCCGTCCTGCCCGAAGCCCTCCATCCGCTCAGCGAGCTGGCGCGCAATCTGCGCTGGTCCTGGCACGCGGAGACCCGTGACCTCTTCCAGTCGGTCGACCCCGAGCGCTGGGCCTCGTCCGGCGGCGACCCCGTACGCCTGCTCGGCTCCGTCTCCACCCGCCGCCTCGCCGAACTCGCCGAGGACCGGCGCTTTCTGCGCCGGCTGGCCGCCGTCGCCGACGACCTGCGTGACTATGTCACCGGGGACCGCTGGTACCAGGTGCGGGGGCGGGGGGACGCGCACGGGCGGGCGCAGGCGGGGGCGTCCGAACTCCCGGCCGCCGTCGCCTACTTCTCGCCCGAGTTCGGCATCACGGCCGCGCTGCCGCAGTACTCGGGCGGTCTCGGCATCCTCGCCGGCGACCATCTGAAGGCGGCCAGCGACCTCGGAGTCCCGCTGATCGGCGTCGGACTGCTCTACCGGCACGGCTACTTCCGGCAGTCCCTGTCCCGGGACGGCTGGCAGCAGGAGCACTATCCGGTGCTCGACCCCAACGAACTGCCCCTGGTCCCGCTCCAGGACACCGACGGCACCCCGGCCCAGGTCGACCTGGCGCTGCCCGGCGGCCGCCGGCTGCACGCGCGGATCTGGCAGGCCCAGGTCGGCCGGGTGCCGCTGCTGCTGCTCGACTCGGACGTCGAGGAGAACGACCTCGGCGAACGCGGTGTGACCGACCGGCTGTACGGCGGCGGCAGCGAACACCGGCTCCTCCAGGAGATGCTGCTCGGCATAGGAGGAGTGCGGGCCGTACGGACGTACTGCCGGCTCACCGGTCACGCCGGGCCCGAGGTCTTCCACACCAACGAGGGCCACGCCGGTTTCCTCGGCCTGGAGCGCATCGCCGAACTCTGCGACCAGGGGCTCGACTTCGACGCCGGCCTGGAGGCGGTCCGCTCCGGCACGGTCTTCACCACCCACACCCCCGTCCCCGCCGGCATCGACCGCTTCGACCGCGAACTGGTCGCCCGCCACTTCGGCCCCGACGCCGAACTGCCGCGCATCGACGTCGGCCGCATCCTGGGGCTGGGCATGGAGACGTACGCGGGCGGCGACCCGAACGTCTTCAACATGGCGGTGATGGGCCTGCGGCTCGCGCAACGGGCCAACGGTGTCTCGCTGCTGCACGGGCAGGTCAGCCGGGAGATGTTCTCGGGCCTGTGGCCGGGCTTCGACCCGGACGAGGTCCCGATCACCTCGGTGACCAACGGGGTGCACGCACCGACCTGGGTGGCCCCGGAGGTCTTCCGCCTCGGCGCCCGGCAGATCGGCGCCGAACGGACCGAGGACGCCATGACGGTCGGCGGTTCCGAGCGCTGGGACGCCGTCGGCGACATCCCCGACCAGGACATCTGGGACCTGCGCCGGGACCTGCGCGAACAACTGGTCGTGGAGGTACGGGAACGCCTGTCCGCCTCCTGGCGGCAGCGGGGCGCGGGCACGGCCGAGCTGGGCTGGATCGAAGGAGTGTTGGATCCGGATGTGTTGACCATCGGGTTCGCGCGCCGAGTCCCGTCCTACAAGCGCCTGACCCTGATGCTGCGCGACCCGGACCGCCTGATGGATCTCCTCCTCCACCCGGAACGCCCGATCCAGATCGTGATCGCGGGCAAGGCGCACCCGGCGGACGACGGCGGAAAACGCCTGATCCAGGAGCTGGTGCGGTTCGCGGACGACCCGCGCGTCCGCCACCGGATCGTCTTCCTCCCCGACTACGGCATGGCGATGGCCCAGAAGCTCTACCCGGGCTGCGACGTCTGGCTGAACAACCCCCTGCGCCCCCTGGAGGCGTGCGGGACGAGCGGTATGAAGGCGGCCCTGAACGGCTGTCTCAATCTGTCCGTCCTGGACGGCTGGTGGGACGAATGGTTCCGGCCGGACTTCGGCTGGGCGATCCCGACGGCGGACGGTACGGCGACGGCCGAGGACCAGGACCGCCGGGACGACGTGGAGGCGGCGGCCCTCTACGACCTGCTCGAACAGCGGGTCGCCCCACGCTTCTACGAGCGCGGCCAGGGCGGTCTGCCCGACCGCTGGATCGCGATGGTCCGCGAGACCCTGACCCACCTCGGCCCGAAGGTGCTGGCCGGCCGCATGGTCCGCGAGTACGTGGAACGCCTGTACGCCCCCGCCGCCCGGGCCCACCGGTCACTGGTCCCGGACGTGGCCCGCGAACTGTCCGACTGGAAGGCCCGCGTCCGGGGCGCCTGGCACCGGGTGACGGTCGACCACGTGGAGACCTCGGCCGCCCCCGCCAGCACCGCCGCCGAACTGGGCGCCACCCTGGTGCTGCGCGTCCGCGTCGGCCTCGGCGATCTGGCCCCGGACGACGTCGAGGTCCAGGCGGTCTCCGGCCGCGTCGACATGGAGGACCGCATCACGGACGCGACGTACGTCCCGCTCAAGCCCACGAGCGGCCCCGACGACGAGGGCCGCTGGGGGTACGAGGGCCCCCTCGCCCTGGACCGCACGGGCTCCTTCGGCTACACGGTCCGCATCCTCCCCACCCACCGCCTGCTCGCATCGCCCGCGGAACTGGGGCTGGTGATGGTGCCTTCGGAGGAGTTGGGGGAGGGGGCGGGGGTGTTGATGCGGTAGCGCTGTCCCGGCGGGGGCGCCGACACGGTCGCCCGGCCCCGGGCCCGGCTCACTCCTTCGGGTCCCCCGCCAACCTCCGCAGTACCACCCCGCACCGCCGCGCGTACGCGTGCTGCAAGCCCCGGGTCGCCGCGCCGCCCGCTCGGGCGTACCACTTGGCGGCGCGGCTGAAGGCGGTGACCGTCAGCCAGACCGTGCCGTCGCCGGTGCGGTCGACGACGAAGGCTTCCTCGCCGCATTCGGGGTGGCCGGGGAGGGTGCCGTAGGCCCAGCCCTTGCGGCGGGGTTCGTCGACGGTCCAGACGACGCGGCAGGGGGCCTTGATGAGGCCGCCCAACGTCACGGTCACGTCGACGCCCGGGGCGGCCTCCGCCGCGTCCGTCCGTATGCCCACGCCCATCGCGCGGTGCATCTCCCAGGTGAGGACGGCGTTCGCGGCTCGCTCGAACACGTCCGTGCCCTCGCCTATGCGGGAGCGGACGTGGAGGGGGTTGAAGTCGGGCGGGCAGTGGCCCTCGCGGGTCGCGCCGACCGCGTCGTAGGTGAAGGGGCCCTCGGGGAGCGGGAGTGAGCCGTCGGTGTGGGACATGAGCCAAAGAGTAGGGCGGCACCCGGCGTTGCCTTCCGGCCGGGTACCGCCCCTTGTTCAGCTGTGCGTCACGCGGTGACGTTGACCGCCGCCCACGCCGCGTTCACCGCCGCGTACTCCGCGCTGCTCGCGCCGTAGAGGGAGGACGCCGCGTTCAGGGTCGCCGTACGCGCGCCCTTGTAGTTGGTCGTCGAGGTCATGTACGTGCTCAGCGCCTTGTACCAGATCTGGACGGCCTTGTCGCGACCGATGCCCGAGAGCGTGGAGCCGTTCGACGTCGGGGAGTTGTACGTCACCCCGTTGATCGTCTTGCTGCCGCTGCCCTCGCTCAGCAGGTAGAAGAAGTGGTTCGCCGGGCCCGAGGAGTAGTGGACGTCCAGGCTGCCGAGCGACGACGACCAGTAGTTGGCCGACGAGCCGTCCTTGCTCGGCTGGTCCATGTAGCGCAGCGGGGTGCCGTTGCCGCGGATGTCGACCTTCTCGCCGATGAGGTAGTCGCCAGGGTCCTTGGAGTTGGCCGCGTAGAACTCCACCGCCGTGCCGAGGATGTCGGAGGTGGCCTCGTTCAGGCCGCCGGACTCGCCGCTGTAGTTCAGGCCCGCCGTGTTCGAGGTCAGGCCGTGCGTCATCTCGTGGCCCGCGACGTCCAGGGAGGTGAGCGGCTTGACGTTGCCCTCGCCGTCGCCGTACGTCATGCAGAAGCAGCTGTCGGACCAGAAGGCGTTGACGTACGCGTTGCCGTAGTGGACACGGGAGTACGCGGCGACGCCGTTGTTCTTGATGCCGTTGCGGCCGAGGACGTTCTTGTAGAAGTCCCAGGTGACCTGGGCGCCGTAGTGGGCGTCCACGGCGGCGTTCTGGTCGGTCGAGGAGCTGGTCGCGGTGCCGGTGCCCCAGACGTCGTTGGCGTCGGTGAAGAGCGTGCCGGCCGAGGACGACGTGGCGCGGGCCTTGTTGTACGTCTTGTGGCTGCCGCGCGCGGCGTCCGTCAGGTTGTACGTGGAGCCCGACAGGGTCGTGCCGATGGTCACCGAGCCGTTGTACTGGCTGTTGCCGGTACCGGTCTGGATGGCCTCCCACTCGTACAGCTTCTTGCCGGTCTCCGCGTCGGTGATGACGTGCAGCTCCTGCGGGGTGCCGTCGTGCTGGAAGCCGCCGACGACCGTCTCGTAGGCGAGGGCGGGCTTGCCGCTCGCGGCCCAGACGACCTTGCGCGGGGCCTTGTCGGCCGCCGTCCTGGTGGAGCCCTCCGCCTTGGCGGCCTTGAGGGCCTGCTTCTCGGCGGTGGCCTTGGTGACGTCCGCGGTGAGGTCGGAGAGCTTGACGGCGGCGGTCGTGGCCTTGGTGATGCTCTTGATGTCACCGGCCTTGGACTCGTGGACGACCAGGTCGCCGCCGAGGACCGGGAGACCGCCGAAGGTGCGCTCGTAGCGCGTGTGGACCGTGCCGTCGGTGTCCTTGAGGACATCGCGGACGACCAGTTCCTCCTTGGCGCCCAGGCCTATCTCGTCGGCGGTCTCGGCCGTGGTGGCGTCCGCCTTCTTGATCAGGGCGGTGCGCGCGGCGGGGGTCAGCTGGACCGGGGCGCCGGCCGGCTGGGCCTTGTCCGCGGCCGGCGCGGGCTGGGCGGTGGCACCGGAGGTCAGCCCGGTGGTGAGCAGCGCGCCGGCGGCGATGGCGGTCGCGATGGCGAGCGTGGTGCGCTTGTGACGCGCGTAGAGGGGAGACACACAAGCTCCTTATGTGGGGGAATGCTCTGGTGCTGGTGCGGCGGGTGAGGGAAGAGTGACATCCGGGGCGTGTTCATGTCATGAGGGCAAAGTGATGTTGGCCGAAAGTCGACTGTCCGACAAATGTTTCGGGAACATGAACAGGCGTCGCCCCGGCGGGAAGTGACCCGCCGGGGCGACGCCTTGCCTATGTGTTCCGCCGCGCTCCCTCTACGGGAACGTCAGCTTCCAGCTGTTGATGTACCCGGTGTCCCGGGCCGCGTTGTCCTGGACCCGCAACTGCCAGACGCCGTTGGCGACTTCGGAGGACGCGTTCACGGTGTACGTCTGGTTGATGTTGTCCGCGCTGCCGCCGGTGCCGTACGCCTTCAGCGTGTACGCCGTGCCGTCGGGGGCGACCAGCTGGACCTGGAGGTCACCGATGTAGGTGTGGACGACGTCCACGGCGACCGCGAGGTTCGAGGGCGCGTTGCCGGTCCGGCCGGAGACGGTGATCGACGAGGTGACCGCCGCGCCGTTGTCCGGAATCGAAACGTCGGTCGTGCTCTCGAACGACGTACCGCCGCCCCCGCCACCGCCGGGCCGCGCACCCACGTTGATGGCCGCCCACGCGTTCTGCACCGCCGTGTACTCGGCGGACGTGGTGCCGTACAGCTCACCGGTGACCGCGAGCGTGCCGGTGCGGGCCGCCGCGTAGTTGGTCGTCGACGTGAACTTCGTGGTCAGCGCCTTGAACCAGATCTGCTCCGCCTTGGCGCGGCCGATGCCCGTCACCGGGAGGCCGTCCGAGGTGGGCGAGTCGTAGGTGACGCCGTTGATGGTCTTGGTGCCGCTGCCCTCGGAGAGGAGGTAGAAGAAGTGGTTGGCGGGACCCGACGAGTAGTGCACGTCGATCGAGCCGATGCCCGAGTACCAGGCGTCCTTGGACGAGCCGTCCTTGCTCGGCTTGTCCATGTAACGCAGCGGCGTGCCGTCGCCGTTGATGTTGATCTCCTCGCCGATGAGGTAGTCACCGACGTCGGAGGAGTTCGCCGCGTAGAACTCGACCGTCGAGCCGAAGATGTCCGAGGTGGCCTCGTTCAGACCGCCGGACTCACCGGAGTAGTTGAGGCCGGCCGTGTTGGACGTGAGACCGTGGGTCATCTCGTGCGCGGCCACGTCGATCGAGGTCAGCGGGTTGGCGTTGCCCGAGCCGTCGCCGTACGTCATGCAGAAGCAGGAGTCCTGCCAGAACGCGTTGACGTAGTTGTTGCCGTAGTGCACCCGGGAGTAGGCGCCGACACCGTCGCCGCGGATACCGCTGCGGCCGTGCACGTTCTTGTAGTAGTCCCAGGTCAGCGCAGCGCCGTAGTGGGCGTCGGCGCCGGCCGACTCCAGGTTCGACGGAGAGCCGTTGCCCCAGACGTCGTCGGGGCCGGAGAACAGGGTCCCGGTGCCGGAGGTGCCGCGGTTCAGGTTGTACGTCTTGTGGCCGCCGCGCGCGCCGTCGGTGAGGTTGAACGTCGAACCCGACTGCGTGGTGCCGAGGGTGACCGAGCCGCTGTACACCGTGTTGCCGGTGCCGGTCTCGACCGCCTCCCACTCGTACAGCTTCGCGCCGCTGGTGGCGTCGGTGATGACGTGCAGTTCCTGCGGGGTGCCGTCGTGCTGGAAGCCGCCGACGACCGTCTCGTAGGCGAGGACCGGCTTGCCGCTCGCGGCCCAGACGACCTTGCGGGGTGCGCGGTTGACCTCGGGGCTCTTGGCGTCCTCCGCCTTCGCCGCGCCGAGGGCCTGCTTCTCGGCCTTGCCGGCGGTGACGGTGGGCTTCAGCGAGGGGACCTTGATGGTCGCCTTGGTGGCCTTGACGATGCCCTCGGTCTCGCCCGCCTTCGACGTCTCGACGACCAGGTCGCCGCCGAGGACCGGGAGGCCCTCGTACGTCCGCTCGTACCGCGTGTGCACGGTGCCGTCGCGGTCCTTGAGCACGTCACGGACGACGAGCTTCTCCTTCGCGCCGAGGTTCAGCTCCTCGGCGGTCGCCGCCTTCGTCGCGTTGGCCTCGCGTATCAGCTCGGCACGCTGGGCGGGGGTGAGCTTCACGGAGAGCGCGCCCGGGTCGGCCTTGCCCGCGGCCGACGGTGCCTTCTCCGGGGCGGCGGTGGCGGCGCCCGACTGGACGGCCGCGGCCAACAGGGCGGTGACGGCGACGAGCGCGCCGGCGGCCGCGCGCCGCCGGGTGCTGTGGCCGAAGGTGTTACCGGTGTGGGAGGTGCGTCTGTGGGACTGGCGTCTCAACACTGACTCCTTCTGCGTGGCCGCGGTTCGCGCGGCCAGGGGAGAACGGACGGCTGGTGACCGCCCGGGCAGAACAAGGTGAGAACTGGTGAACGCTTAAACCACATGCGTGGGGGGTGCTTTCGCGGCACGGCCGGAGCCACTTGTGAGGTTGCTGTGCCGCGGTTGTGGGCAGAGTGGCAGGAGATTGCGCTTCCTGTCAGGAGCGCGTCAACAAGTTGGCCGGAAATCCTCCGTTGCCCGGTTGGTCATGTTCGATATACGGACTGTTCGCCGTGGGGCACTTGATCCGTTGCGGCGCCGGTGGCGGCCGTCAGTGAGCCGCGATCAGTGAGTTCCGCGGACGGCGACCGCCGTCAAGCCGCCCCCTCCCCGTGCCACCTCCGCCACAGCGCCGCGTACGCCCCGTCCGCCGCCACCAGCTCCTCGTGCGTGCCGAGTTCGGTGAGGCGGCCGTCCTCCATGACGGCGACCCGGTCCGCGTCGTGCGCCGTGTGGAGGCGGTGGGCGATGGCGATGACCGTACGGCCGTGCAGGACGGCGGCGAGGGCGCGTTCGGTGTGCCGGGCGGTGGTGGGGTCCAGCAGGGCGGTGGCCTCGTCCAGGATGAGGGTGTGCGGGTCGGCCAGGACCACGCGGGCCAGGGCGAGTTGCTGGGCCTGGGGGCCGTCCGTGCGGCGACCGCCCTCGCCCAGGCGGGTGTCGAGGCCCTCGGGGAGGTCACGGACCCAGTGGTCCGCGCCCACCGCCGTCAGCGCCGCCCACAACTCCTCGTCCGTGGCCGCCGGTTCGGCGATCAGGAGGTTGTCGCGGACCGTGCCCAGGAAGACATGGTGCTCCTGGGTGACCAGCACGACCTGGCGGCGCAGACGTTCGGGGCCGAGGCCGACCACGGGGACACCGCCGACCGTCACCATGCCCTCGGTCGGCGCGTCGATGCCGGCCAGGAGACGGCTCAGGGTGGTCTTGCCCGCGCCGGACGGGCCGACCACCGCGAGCCGTTCACCGGGGCGGACCGTCAGATCCACACCGCGCAGCACCTCGCCGCCCCGGTCGTACGCGTAACGGACGCCCGTCACGTCGATGCGGTCGTCCGCCGGTTCCGGGGTGCCGTCGGAATCCGAGCGCGGGGCACCGGCAAGACCCTCCACCCGGGCGAACGAGGCGCCGCTGCTCTGCAACAACTCCACCCGCATCAGGATCTCGTCCAGCGGGCCGCTCAGCTGCTGCAGATACAGGGCCGCCGACACCACCGTGCCCAGGCTGACCGAGCCGCGCGCCAGCAGCGCCCCGCCGACGAGGAGCACCAGCACCTGGGGCACGAAGTACGAGACATCGACCCCCGGGAAGAACACCGTCCGCAGGAACAGGGTGTGGAACCGCCGCCGCCGGGACGTCTCCAGCGCGTCCCGGCTCACGGCGATCCGCCGTCGCTCCAGCCGCAACGCCTCGACCGTACGGGCGCCGGACGCGGTCGCCGCGACGATCTCCGCGACCTCCGAGTTGGCCTCGCCCTCCGCGAGATACCCGGCGCGCGCCCGGCGCAGATACCAGCGCAGCACCACCCCGATACCGCTCAGCCCGAACAGCGCGCACAGCCCGAGCAGCGGGTCCAGCGCGAACACCGCGCCGATCAGGAACACCGCCTGCACCGAGCTGATCAGCAGCTCGGGGCCCACATCACGCAGCGTCTTGCCCACCGCGTCCACATCGGCCGTGCCGCGCGCCGTCAGATCACCGGCCCCCGCCCGCTCCACGACCGACGCCGGCAGCGCCAGCGTCCGGTCCACGAACTCCTCCCGCACCCGCGCCAGCGTCCGCTCCCCGAACCGGTGCCCCACATAGCGGGCCCAACGTGCCAGCAGCAACTGCGCCACCGCGCACAGCACGATCACCGCAGCCAGCCGGTCCACCGCCCCGACTCCACCGCCGCCGCGCACCTCGTCGATGATCCGCCCCAGCAGCCAGGGCCCGGCCAGCCCCATCGCGGCGGCCGCCCCGTTCAGTCCCAGCACGGCGAGGAACGCCCGCCCGTCCGCCCGCACCAGCCGTACGGTGGCCCGCCGTACGGAGGCCGCGTCGGCGATGGGCAGCCGGCCTGGGGCGGCGGGGGATACGGGTTCAGCCGTCGTCACCGTGCGACCTCCTCGACCGTGCTGTTGGCTGGGGCTGGGGCTGGGGCTGGGGCTGGGGCTGGGGCTGGGGCCGGGTCCGGGCTCGTGCGCGTGTCTGGGTCAGTGTCCGGGTCCGTGCTCGTGACCTCTTCCTCTCCCGCGTCCCGCGCCACCAGCGCCCGGTATCCCGGCTCACCGGCCAGCAGTTCGCGGTGGGTGCCCAGGGCCGCGACCTTGCCGTCGACCAGGTGGAGGACGGTATCCGCGTGGTCGAGGACGAGCGGCGAGGTGGTGGTGACCAGCGTCGTACGGCCCTCGCGGGCGGCCCGCAGCCGCTGGGCGACCCGGGCCTCGGTGTGGGCGTCGAGCGCCGAGGTCGGCTCGACGGCCAGCAGGACCTCGGGGTCGGCCACCAGCGCCCGCGCCAGCCGTACGCGCTGCCGCTGGCCGCCGGAGAGATTGCGGCCCTGCGCGTCGACCGCCGAGTCGAGGCCGTCCGCCAGGCCCTGCACGATGTCCTCGGCCACGGCCGCGCGCAGCGCCCGCGCGGCCGTCGCGTCGTCGACGTCGCCCTGGCCGCCGAGCAGCTCGCGCAGCCGGCCCGCGAACAGGTCGGCCTCGTGGTCGGCGACCAGGATCCGCGCGCGGACCTGCGCCAACGGGATCGCGTCGAGCGGGATTCCGCCCCAGGTCACCGCCGTCGGCGCGTACCGGCCGAGCCGGTCCACGACGGCCGCGGCCTCGGCCGGCCGGTCGGCGGCCAGCGCGACAAGCCGCCCCGGCGGCACCCGTACGCCCGACTCCGGGTCGTGCAGCGTCGAGGGCTCGGCGGGCGCGTCCGTGGTGCCTCGGTCCGGCAGCGGCTCCAGGCTCACGAACCGGATGACGCGCCGCGCGGCCACCACCCCGCGGCTCAGCTCGTACCCCATCTCGACAAGGAACGACACCGGCCGCACCAGCACGGTGACGAACCCGTACACGGCTACCAACTCGCCCACGGTGATGGCCCCTTGAGCGGCGAGCCGGGCCGCGAGCCAGGTCACCACCGCCAGGAACAGCGTCGGCAGCCCCACCCCGAGCGCCTGCATCCAGCTGGTCACCGACCCCACCCGGTACCCCTGCGCCCGCAGCCGCTGCGAGTCCCGGTGGAACGCGTCCGCGACCAGCCCCTTGCCACCGAGCCCGTTGAGGACACGCAGCCCGCCCGCGAGGTCCGCGATCCGCGCGGTCAGCACGCCCTGCCGCTCCCGGTACTCCGTCTCCGTGCCCTGCAGCCGCCGCATCAACGGCCCCACGAGTACGGCCACCAGCGGCATCCCGAGCAGGACGACGGCCGCGATGGGGAGGGAGACCGACACGAGCAGCCCGGCGACCACCAGATACGCGGCGATCGCGCCGACCCCCGGGCCGAGGACCGTCAGGGAGGAGGAGATCGTGTTGACGTCGCCCACGCCGATGGTGACGACCTCCCCGGCGCCGACGCGACGCGGCAGGGCCGCCCCCAGCCGGACCGCGTGCGCCATCACGACCTTCACCGTGCGGAAGTTGGCGTCCATCCGGACCCGGGTCATCGTGCGGTGGCGCATGATGCTGAGCCAGGCGTTGAAGACGCCCACGCCGAAGAGCGCGGCCGTCCAGGCGGTCAGGGCGCCGTAGTCGCCGGGTTCCAGGCCCTCGTCGATCGCCCGGGAGAGCAGGTACGGGGTGGCAGCGAGCAGGATCATCCAGACGCAGGAGATGAGGGTGCCGAGGGCGGAGCGGGGCGCCTGCTGTTTGACCAGCCACCACAGGTAGTGGGCGCCGCCCCGGCGGTCGGGGGTGCCGGGGTCCTCGTACGCGTTGATCATCGGCCCCCGGTTTTCTGTGTGGAGTTGGATGGGGAGGAGTGGGTTCGATTCCTGGTGCGGGTTCGGTGGGGCTTCTCGCGCAGTTCCCCGCGCCCCTGACGGGGCGCGGCGCGTCTACGCCAGGCTGTCCCGCCAGGCCCGGTGCAGATCTGCGAATCGCCCTGCCCCCGTGATCAGGTCCGCCGGGGTGCCGTCCTCCACGATCCGGCCGTGTTCCATCACCAGGACCCGGTCGGCGATCTCGACCGTGGACAGGCGGTGGGCGATCACCACGGCCGTACGGCCCCGCAGGACCGTCGCCATGGCGCGCTGGACCGCCCGTTCGCCGGGGACGTCGAGGGAGCTGGTCGCCTCGTCCAGGATGAGGACGGCCGGGTCGGCGAGCAACGCCCGGGCGAACGCGACGAGTTGGCGCTGCCCGGCGGAGATACGGCCACCGCGCTTGCGTACGTCGGTGTCGTAGCCGTCGGGCAGGGCGGTGATGAAGTCATGGGCGCCGATGGCCTTGGCGGCGCGCTCGATGTCCGCGCGCGTCGCGTCGGGGCTGCCGATGGCGATGTTCTCGGCGACCGTGCCGGAGAACAGGAACGACTCCTGCGTCACCATGATCACCCCGCGCCGCAGCTCGGGCACCGAGAGGTCGCGCAGGTCGACGCCGTCGAGGAGGACCCGCCCGGACGAGGGGTCGTAGAAGCGGGCCACCAGCTTGGCGAGGGTCGACTTGCCCGCGCCGGTGGAGCCCACCACCGCGACCGTGCTGCCCGCCGCGAGGGTGAGGTCGAAGCGGGGCAGGACCTCGCCGCCGGTGCGGTACGCGAACCGTACGTCCTCGAACACGACCTCGCGGCCCGGCAGTTCGCTGGACGCCGCGGGCAGCTCCTTCGGCTCGGCGGGTTCGGGGACCGACGGGACCTGCGCCAGGAGGCCCGCGATCTTCTCCAGCGAGGCCGCCGCCGACTGGTACGAGTTCAGGAACATGCCGAGCCGGTCGATCGGGTCGTACAGGCGCCGCAGATACAGCACCGAGGCCGCCAGCACACCCAGCGCCAGCGTCTCCGAAGCCACCCGGTACGCGCCCCAGAGCACGATCGCCGCGACCGTGATGTTGGCGACCACACGGGAGCAGACCACATAGCGGGCCATCTCCAGGATCGCGTCGCCGTTCTTGCGCTCGTGATGCCGGTTCAGGGTGCCGAACTCCGTGTCGTTCGCGGCCTCCCGGCGGAACGCCCGCACCGGGCGGATGCCGTTCATCGTCTCCGCGAACTTCACGATCACCGCCGCGATCGCGCTGGACCGGGCCGTGTAGACGCTCGCCGCGCGCCGCCGGTACGACCGCACGAACCCGTACAGCGGCACGAACGACGCCAGCGCCGCCGCGCCCAGACCGAGGTCCAGCCAGAGCAGCATCGCCGAGATGTAGACGAACGCGAGGATCACGCCGATGAGTTCCTGCAGCCCCTCGTCGAGCAGCTCGCGCAGCGACTCGACGTCCGTGGTGGACCGGGAGATGAGCCGGCCCGAGGTGTACCGCTCGTGGAAGTCGATGCTCAGCGCCTGCGCGTGCCGGAAGATCCGGCCGCGCAGATCCAGCAGCACGTCCTGGTTCACCCGCGCGGACGCCCCGATGAACGCGTACTGCAGCCCGCCGGCCGCCAGCGCGCACACCAGATACCCGACGCCCACCGCGATCAGCGGCCCGTGCCGGCCGTCCCGGAGCGCCGGTACGGCACTGTCGATGGCGTACGCCACCAGCAGCGGGCCCGCCTGCACGGCCGCCTGCTGGAGCAGCAGCAGCACGCTCGCCATGATCACGCGGGCCCGCATGGGCGCGAGCAGGGAGCGCAGCAGGGCGAGGGTGGCGCCCGGGGGAGTGGGGAGGTCGTCGTGGTCGAACGGGTCGCCGGCGGGGGCGGCCTCGTGCGTGGTGGTGGGCCGGTCGCCGCTCGGGGGCTTCTCCAGGGAAGTCGCCTTGCCCGGATTCTCGTTCGGTTCCTTGCTCGGCTCCTCGTTCGGGTCCTTGTCCGGCGCGGTGGTCAAGGGCGCCGTCATCGCTCGTCCTCCTCGGTGCCGGACATCAGATGGGCGTACTCCGGGTTCGTGCGCAGCAGTTCCTGGTGGGTGCCGACCGCCGTGATCCGGCCGCCGGAGAGCAGGGCCACACGGTCGGCGAGCAGCACGGTCGACGGGCGGTGCGCCACGATCAGCGCGGTCGTCTCCGCGAGCACGTGGCGCAGCGCGGCCTCCACCGCGGCCTCCGTGTGCACGTCCAGCGCCGACAGCGGGTCGTCGAGGACCAGGAAGCGGGGTCTGCCGACCACCGCCCGCGCGAGCGCCAGGCGCTGCCGCTGGCCGCCGGAGAGGCTGAGGCCCTGCTCGCCGACCTGGGTGCCGGTGCCCTGCGGGAGCGCGTGCGCGAACTCCGCCTGCGCGATGGCCAGGGCGCGGTCCAGCTCGGGCTCGCCCGCGTCCGGCCGGGCGCCCATGAGGACGTTCTCGCCGACGGTCGCCGAGAAGAGGGTGGGTTCCTCGAAGGCCACGGCGACCAGGGCGCGCAGCGATTCCCGGGGCATCGCGGTGATGTCCTCGCCGTCCAGCGTGATGCGGCCGGACGTGACCTCGTGCAGGCGGGGGACGAGGGCGGTCAGGGTGGTCTTGCCGGAGCCGGTGGCGCCGACCAGGGCCATCGACTCGCCGGCGCGGATGTGGAGGTCGATGCCGTCGAGGGTGGGGGTGGTGTCGGGGGCGGCGTCGGGGTAGCGGAAGGTGACGGCGTGGAACCGGAGGCCGAGTGTTCCGTCAGCCGTCTCAGCCGTCTCAGCCGCGGGCAGCCGTGCCGCTGGGGCGATGGGGGTCCCCCCGGTCGAGCGAAGTCGAGAGTGCCCGCTGGACTCCGGCTCCTCGTCCATCACCTCGAAATACCGCTCCGTCGCCGTCGCCGCCTCCTGGCTCATCGCCAGCAGGAAGCCGATCGAGTCGACGGGCCACCGCAGCGCGAGGGCCGTCGACAGGAAGGCGACCAGGGTGCCCGCCGAGAGCACCCCGTCCGCGACCTGGACGACCCCCACCACCAGCGCCGCCCCGATCGCCAGCTCGGGAAGCGTGATGATGACGCCCCAGATCGCCGACAGCAGACGGGCCTTGCGCAGCTCGGTGCCGCGCAGCGTCCGCGACAGCTCACGAAAGGCCCGCGCCTGGCTGCGGTGCCGCCCGAACCCCTTGATGATGCGGATCCCGAGCACGCTCTCCTCGACGACGGTCGTCAGATCGCCGACCTGGTCCTGCGCGAGGCGCGCGACGGCGGCGTACTTCCTCTCGAAGAGGACGCAGGTGACGATCACGGGGACGACGGGGCCCAGGATGACCAGCCCGAGAGTCCAGTCCTGGACGAGCATGATGATGACGCCGACGACAATGGTCACCGCGTTGACCAGCAGGAACGTCAGCGGGAAGGCGAGGAACATCCGCAGCAGCATCAGGTCGGTCGTGCCGCGCGAGAGCAGTTGACCGGAGGCCCAGCGGTCGTGGAAGGCGACCGGGAGGCGTTGCAGATGCCGGTAGAGATCCGCGCGCATCGAGGCCTCGACCCCGGCGAGGGGCCGCGCCACGAGCCAGCGCCGCAACCCGAACAGCAGCGCCTCGGCGAGCCCGAGCAGCAGCAGGTACAGCGCGCCCAGCCACACGCCCGCCGGGTCCCGGTCGGCGATCGGGCCGTCCACCATCCACTTCAGGACGAGCGGGATGAACAGGCCCACGCACGAGGCGACTATCGCGACGAGCGCGGCGACGGTCAGCCGCGCCCGCACGGGCCGCACATACGGCCACAGCCGCAGCAGCGTGCGTACGGCCGACCGCCCCTCGGCCTCCCCGGCCCGCTCGGCTCTCTCGGGCTCCTCGGGCGGCCCGGCCTTCTCGGCCTTCTCGGGCGGCGCGGTGGTCTCGGGTTCCTGGTTCCGGTCGGGTTCCTCGGCGGTTGCACGTGTCGTGGGCATCAGCAGCGAGCCTACGGATCGGCACTGACAACGCCCACCGAGTTTTGGCCGGACCGCGTTCGGCCGCCGGTCCTGCGACCCGGGCGGGCACAGGGGTGTACCGGGAGCTCAGAGGGGTCGTACCGGCACATCCACCGATCGGCTGATGTCCTTTCGAGCGCGATGGCCGATGTGCTCACGGGCGTTCCGCCGGGATTCTCGACACATGCCACACAAGTCGTCCACACCCGTCATCGAGGTCACCGGCCTGCGCAAGGCCTACGGCGGCCGGAACGTCGTCGACGGTGTCTCCTTCACCGTCGAGGAGGGCGAGATCTTCGGGATCCTCGGCCCGAACGGCGCAGGCAAGACCACCACCGTCGAATGCGTCGAGGGCCTGCGGATGCCCGACGCGGGCCGGGTCCGGGTCGCCGGCCTCGACCCGGTCGCCGAGCACGAGGCCACCCGCCGTGTGCTCGGCGCGCAGCTGCAGGAGAGCGAGCTGCAGGCCAAACTCACCGTCCGTGAGGCGCTGGAGCTGTACTCCGCCTTCTATCCGAGGCCGCTCGACTGGCGGCCCCTGGCCGAACGGCTCGGCCTGACCGACAAGCTCTCCACCCGGTTCGCCAAGCTCTCCGGCGGCCAGAAGCAGCGGCTGTTCATCGCGCTCGCGCTGGTCGGCGACCCCCGGATCGTGGTCCTGGACGAGCTGACCACCGGGCTCGACCCGCGTGCCCGCCGGGACACCTGGCAGCTGATCGAGGACATCCGCGCGAACGGTGTCACCGTCCTCATCGTCACCCACTTCATGGAGGAGGCGCAGCGGCTGTGCGACCGGATCGCCGTGATCGACAGGGGCCGGATCGCCGCCCTGGACACCCCGGCCGGTCTGATCCGCCGCTCGGCGGGCGCCACCGTCATCAGCTTCACGCCCTCCGCCCCGCTGGACGACCGTGACCTGAACGCGCTGCCCGCGCTCGCGGCGATCGAGCGCAAGGACGGCCGTATCACCCTCTCCGGCACCGACGAGACCGTGAACGCCGTGCTCACCCTCCTCGCCCGCACCCACACCACCGCCCGTCACCTACGGGTCACCGACGCCACGCTGGACGACGCGTTCCTCGACCTCACGAAGTCCGATGGCAAGTCCGATGGGAAGGCCGATGGGAAGGCCGATGCGAAGGCCGATGCGAAGGCCGATGTGAAGGCCGATACGAGGTCCGGCGCGACGGCTGACACGAAGCCCGACACGAAGCCCGGCGCGAAGGCCGGTACGAAGGAGGCAGCGGCATGAGCGTCGCATCCCTCAACACCGCCGTCCTGCGGACCGAGCTCCGTCTCTTCCGCCGGGAACCCGGCAGCCTCTTCTGGATCCTGGCGTTCCCCACCCTCCTCCTCCTGATCCTCGGCTCGATCCCGTCCTTCCGCGAGGCCGACCCGGCCTACGGCGGACTGCGCCCGGTCGACGGCTATGTCCCCGTGAGCGTGCTGCTCGGCCTGATCGTCGGCGGGGTGCAGGCCATGCCGCAGACCCTCACCGGCTACCGCGAGCGCGGCGTCCTGCGCCGGATGTCCACGACCCCGGTCCGGCCCGCCGCCCTGCTGTCCGCCCAGATGTTCCTGTACGGCGGTGCCGCCCTGGTGTCGGCGCTGCTCGTCCTCGCGGTCGGCCGCCTCGCCTTCGACGTACGGCTGCCCGAGCAGCCCTTCGGCTACGCGGTGGCCCTCGTCCTGGCCGTCCTGGTCGCCCTCGCGCTGGGGGCCGTGCTCTCCGCGCTGTCCCGCACCACCAAGATCTCGGCGGCGATCGGGTCCGCCGTGTTCTTCCCGGCGATGTTCTGCGCCGGTGTGTGGATGCCGGTGCAGACCATGCCGGACGCCCTGGCCCGGTCCGTCGGCTACACCCCGTTCGGCGCGGCCGCGCAGGCCCTGAACGAGGCGGCGGCGGGCGACTGGCCCGGCTGGGACCACCTCGGCGTCCTCGCGCTCTGGACGGTGCTGCTCACGACCGCCGCCGCGCGCTGGTTCCGCTGGGAGTAGGCAAGGGGAGTAGGCAACGGGTCAAGGGAGGCAAGGGGCCAAGGGAGGCAAGGGGAGGGTGGGCAAGAGGCCATGCAGACTGGGGAGATGACCGCGGCGGACAGACAGATCGAGCGGCGCTGGGCACAACTGCACACCTGGGGCCCGTACGGGCTGCTCGGTGTCAGCGTCGTCCTCGCCATCGCCACCAGCGAGCTGATCGTCGATGCCACCGAGTGGTACGTCACCGGGGCCCTCATCGTCGCCGCGGTCGCGCTCCAGGTGTGGTGGCACGGCACCCACCCCCGCCGGGCCGGCTGCCGCCCCACCCCGTCCCCGGCCGGGACGGTCTACTACGTCGTCCGCTGGGCCTTCGCCTTCGCCCTGACCTGGATCAACCCGTTCTTCGCGTTCTACGCCGCCGCCGGCTACATGGACGCCGACGAGCTGCTCCCGGTCAGATGGCGTCGGCTCGGACTGTTCGCCGGCGCGGTCACCGTGGCGGGCGCGCAGTCCGGCGGGCTGCCGCCGAGAGGCCTGACCCAGTGGATCGTCTTCGCCGCCCTCCTGGGAGCCAACTCCGGTCTGCAGATGGTGGTCGCCCATCTCACCGAGCAGGAGGAGCAACGGACCCGCGAGCGCACCGCGACCATCGCCGAGCTGGAACGCACCAACGCGGCCCTCCAGCGGGCCCTCGACGAGAACGCCGCGCTGCACGCCCAACTCCTCGTCCAGGCACGGGAGGCGGGCGTCGCCGATGAGCGCCGGCGCCTCGCCGCCGAGATCCACGACACCATCGCCCAGGGCCTGACCGGCATCATCGCCCAGCTTCAGGTCGTCGCGAACGCCCCCGACCTCGGCATCGCCCGCACCCACCTCGCCCGCGCCTCCGACCTGGCCCGCCACAGCCTCGGCGAGGCCCGCCGCTCCGTGCACAACCTCGCCCCGGTCGCCCTGGAGCACGACGGGCTGCCCGAGGCACTGAAGAAGACGGTCACGGAATGGGCCGAACGGACGGGCACACGCGCCGAGTTCACGGCCACCGGACGGGTGGAGCCGCTCCACGACGAGGTCTCGGCGACGCTCCTGCGCATCGCCCAGGAGGCCCTGTCGAACACGGCCCGGCACGCCGCCGCCGGCCGCGTCGGCGTCACCCTCACCTTCCTCGGCGACGAGGTCATCCTCGACATCCGCGACGACGGCCGAGGCTTCGACCCCCGCGCCCTCCCGGAACGCACCCGCACCGGAGGCTTCGGCCTCGACGGCATGCGGGTCCGCGCCGAACGCATCGCAGGCGCCCTCACCCTCGAGTCCGAGCCGGGCCACGGCACGGCCCTCTCGGCTCGCGTACCGTTGGTCCGCCATGACTGACGAGGCGAACCCGCATCCGCATCCGCATCCGAACCCGCGTCCCGGGCAGCCCATCTCCCTGCTGATCGTCGACGACCATCCCGTCGTACGGGACGGCCTGCGCGGCATGTTCGCGTCCGCGCCCGGCTTCCGCGTCCTGGGGGAGGCGTCGAACGGCGTGGAGGCGGTGGACCTGACCGCGACCCTCGACCCCGATGTGATCCTGATGGACCTGCGTATGCCGGGCGGCGGCGGAGTCGACGCCATCGCCGAACTGACCCGCCGCCGCGCCCGCGCGAAGATCCTCGTCCTCACCACGTACGACACCGACTCGGACACCCTCCCCGCCATCGAGGCGGGCGCGACGGGCTATCTGCTGAAGGACGCCCCGCGCGACGACCTGTTCCACGCGGTCCGCGCGGCGGCCGAGGGCCGCACCGTCCTCTCCCCGGCCATCGCCTCCCGCCTGGTCTCCGCCGTCCGCGCCCCCGGCAACGAACCCCTCTCCGCCCGCGAACGCGAGGTCCTGACCCTCGTCGCCAAGGGCACCTCCAACCGCGAGATCGCCCGCGAACTCTTCATCAGCGAGGCGACGGTCAAGACCCACCTCACCCACCTCTACGCGAAACTGAACGTCAAGGACCGCGCGGCGGCGGTGGCCACGGCCTACGAACGCGGCATCCTCGGCTGAGGACTGTCCTGGCGATCATGAGCGGAGCCGGATGACGCGTGCCGCGTCGGTGACGGCCGGCGCCGCCGCTCCGCCCGGCCGTCGACGCGTTCGTCCGAACAAATTCGCTACCCGGCGGCCGGAGTGCCGTGATACACAACCGCCGTGTACAACATCTTGGAGTTCCCCGAGGTCCTGCGGCTGATCGAAGACCGCTCGGCCGCGTTCCGCGCCGCGATCGTGTCCGCCCCCGACCTCGACGTCCAGGTCCCGACCTGCCCGGACTGGACGCTGCGCGAACTGGCGCAGCACCTCGGTGACGGCCGCCGCCGCCAGGCCGCCATCGTCGCGGCGGGCCCTGGCGCTGAGCCCCCGGCGAGGACGGACCCGAAGGGCGCCCCGACCGCGCCCCGCGACCGCGCAGCCCTGGACGCCTGGCTCGCCGAGTCGACCGAGCTCATGCTCGACGCGATGCGCGAGGCCGGCCCGGACCGCGGCTGCTGGACCTGGTGGGGCCGCTCGCAGGCCCCGGAGACCAGCGGAGCCGTGGCCCGGCACCAGATCCAGGAGATCGCCGTCCACACCTACGACGTTCAGCTCACCCAGGGCGCCGCACAGCCGCTGCCGACGGACGTCGCGGTCGAGGGCGTCGACGAGTTCCTGACGACCGTCGCGGCGACGACCGTCCCCTGGCCGTTCAAGCCGGCGACCATCGACCTGCACGCCACCGAGGGCCGCTCCTGGCGTCTGACCCTCGACGCCGACGGCGTCCGCTGCGACGACCTCGCCGCCGACACGGAGCCGGGCGACATGGCGATGCGAGGCGCGGCGAGCGAACTGGTCCTCTACTTCTACGATCGCGCCCCGCTCGACGGCCTGGAGACCACCGGCGACACCGAGCCGATGGAGCAGCTCGCGGACTGGGACCCGAACGCCTAGGACGCGCACTGCGGGTACGCGGGGTCCGGCCGGGCGCCGCCCAGTTCCAGGAGGGTCGCCGTCCAGTCGGGGGAGAACAGCGGCTCGCCGCTGACCTGGTGGCCGTCGATCCGGGCGGGCCGGCGCAGGATCGTCGGCACCCGGATGCCGCCCTCCAGCAGCACGAACTTCTCCCCGCTGAGGGGCCAGTTGTAGGAGTAGCGCTCGCCGCCGTTGTCGCTGGCGAACACCACGACCGTGTTCTCCTTCTCCTCCTGCCCGGCCCGGCGCAACGCGGCCAGCACCTCGCCGACGGCCGCGTCCATGCTCTCCACCATCTGCGCGTACTTCTCGACCGAGCCGCCGTCGTAGTGGTTGAGCGCCCTGCTGATCTCCGCCTGGTTCTTCGCGGCCCTGATCTTCGCCGCGATCTCGGCTCCCGTCTCCTCGTCGTCCTCCGCGAGCCAGGGCCAGTGCGGGGTGGTGAAGTTGAGGTTCAGCAGCCACGGCTCGTCGTGCCGGCGCCCGACGTACTCGACGGCCCGCTCGGTCAGGACCTCCGTGTAGTACCGCAGGTCCTTGTACTCGGCGTCGCCCTCGTACAGGTCGTAGGTCCCCAGCTGCCCCAGCTTGGAGAAGTACTCCAGAGGTTGTCGCGCTTCTCGTTGATACGAAAGGCGAGGACAGCGGTGGCTGTGCGGGTTCCGGCCAGGGCGGTCGTGACGATGAGGGGAAACGGCCGGCCCATGACGGCGGGACCCGCCCGGTGACCAGGCGGGTCCCGCCGAGGACGAGGGTGAGGATCAGGAGCAGCGCACCCGTGAGCTGGGAGACGCCGTCCAACAGCCGGGGTTGCGCGGGCTTGTCGTCCCCGCTGCCGGCCCACTCCAGCATCTCGTGCTTGAGCAGCAGGGACTTGCCCGCCCCGGGGAGGGCCTTCGCCGCGTCGCCGGTATCTGTCCACTCACGCAGGGAGGCTGCCTATGTGTTCGCCGTTTCGAACTTCCCTTGTGGTGAAGGAGCTCGGCGGCTGTGGGCAGGTGCCCCTCCCGTCACTCGACCTTCAGCAGCAACACCGTCCGGGCGGGAACCGTCACCTCCGCGCCCGCCCGATGCACCACCCCCGGCCCCTCCTCCTGCCCCTCTTGGGACGTGTCCACCAGCACCTCGTACCGCGCGGCCCAGGGCGTCCCCGGCAGCGTGAAACTCGTCGGCTCACCCCCCGCGTGCAACACCGCGAGAAAGCTGTCGTCGACGACCGGCGCTCCCCGGGCGTCCCGTCCGGGGATGTCGCGGCCGGAGAGGTACATGCCGAGGGTGGCGGCGGGGGCGTACCAGTCCCGTTCGGTCATCTCGGTGCCGCGGGCCGTGAACCAGGCCAGGTCACGCAGGCCGTCCGCCGAGTGGGCCCGGCCGGAGAAGAAGGCGCGGCGGCGGAGGACCGGGTGGGCGTGGCGCAGCGCGATCAGCCGGGACGTGAGGTCGAAGAGGGACCTCCAGCCGGGGTCGTCCAACAGCCCCCAGTCGAGCCAGCTGATCTCGTTGTCCTGGCAGTACGCGTTGTTGTTGCCCCCCTGCGTGCGGCCCAGTTCGTCACCGGCGACCAGCATCGGCACACCCGTCGACAGCAGCAGCGTGGTCAGCAGGTTCCGCAGCTGCCGCCGCCGCAGCGCCCGTACACGCTCGTCGTCCGTCTCGCCCTCGGTGCCGCAGTTCCAGGACCGGTTGTCGTCCGAGCCGTCCCGGTTGCCCTCCCCGTTGGCCTCGTTGTGCTTGCGCTCGTACGACACGAGGTCCCGGAGTGTGAAACCGTCGTGCGCGGTGATGAAGTTGACCGAGGCGTAGGGCCGCCGGCCGCCCCACGCGTACAGGTCACTCGATCCGGACAGGCGGTAGCCGAGGTCCCGTACGTCCGGCAGCGCGCCCCGCCAGAAGTCGCGGACGGCGCCCCGGTAGCGGTCGTTCCACTCCGTCCACAGGGGCGGGAAGGCCCCGACCTGGTAGCCGCCCGAGCCCACGTCCCAGGGCTCGGCGATCAGTTTCACCCGGCGCAGCACGGGGTCCTGGGCGATGACCGCGAGGAACGGGGAGAGCATGTCGACGTCGTGCATCGAGCGGGCCAGCGCCGCCGCCAGGTCGAAGCGGAAGCCGTCCACGCCCATCTCCGTCACCCAGTAGCGGAGCGAGTCCGTGATCAGCCGCAGGACGTGCGGCTGGACCACGTGGAGGGTGTTGCCGCAGCCCGAGTAGTCCGCGTAGCGGCGGGCGTCGCTCTGCAGGCGGTAGTAGCCACGGTTGTCGATGCCGCGCAGGGAGAGGCTGGGGCCGCGTTCGTCGGCTTCGGCGGTGTGGTTGTAGACCACGTCGAGGACGACCTCGATCCCGGCCGCGTGCAGCGCCCGCACCATCCGCTTGAACTCGCCGACCTGCTGCCCGGTCGTGCCCGACGAGGCGTACGCCGCGTGCGGGGCGAAGTAGCCGATCGAGTTGTAGCCCCAGTAGTTGCGCATGCCCCGGCGCAGGAGATGGTCCTCGTGCGCGAACTGGTGCACCGGCAGCAGTTCCACCGCCGTGACGCCCAGCTTCACCAGGTGCTCGATCGCGGCGGGGTGGGCCAGACCGGCGTACGTGCCGCGCAGTTCCTCCGGGATGCCCGGGTGGGTCATGGTGAAGCCGCGCACATGCAGCTCGTAGATGACCGAGTCCGCCCACGGGGTCTTCGGGCGGCGGTCGTCGGCCCAGTCGTCGTCATCGTGGACGACGACGCCCTTGGGGACGTACGGCGCCGAGTCCCGCTCGTCGCGCACGGTGTCCGCGACATGCTGCTCGGGCCAGTCCCGGACGTGCGCGTACACCTCCGGCGGCAGGCTGAACTCCCCGTCCACGGCACGGGCGTACGGGTCGAGGAGCAGCTTCGCCGGGTTCCAGCGGGCGCCGGTCCACGGGTCCCAGCGGCCGTGCACCCGGAAGCCGTAGCGCCGGCCGGGGAGGACGCCGGGCACGAAGCCGTGCCAGATCTCATGGGTCAGCTCGGTCAGCCGCAGCCGGGTCTCCTCACCCGTCTCGGAGAAGAGGCACAGCTCGACGGCCTCCGCCCCGCCCGCCCACAGCGCGAAGTTGGTGCCCGCGACCCCGTCCGGGCCCACCCGGAACCGTGCGCCGAGCGGCGTCGACGCCCCCGGCCACACGGGCCTCGGCTCGGGCACCGCCTCGCCCTGCCTGCCGCCGTTCAGCACGGTCGCCGGACGCGCGGCCGGCACCCCGCGCGTCCCCCGCATTTCCTCCTGCTCGGCTGCGCTCGACACCTCAGGCCTCCCGCGGCTCGGTGGGGCGACGGGAAAGGGGGAGCAAGGTGTCCCTGCCACTGCTCCCCACCGAGTCGTCCTCCCAACAGTTCTGCCCAGAGCACGCCTCGCACTCACGTTTCCCGGGGGCGTGCGCCGTCGTTGGGCCGCACGTGAACCACGCACAGACGCACGCGCGCCGCGCCGTGGCCGCCCTGGCCGCCGCGCTCACCTGGGCAGGCCTGCTGGCCGGGGCCGCCGGATGTACCGTCGGACCGCCGCTGACCAGTGGAAAGGCGCCCGATGACACGATCCGGGTCGCACCGGAGGACGGCAGCAAGGGCGTGCGCCCGGAGCAGCGCTTCGAAGTACGGGTGCCCAGTGGGCGCCTGGAGTCCGTCAAGGTGGTGAAGTCCCAGGACGCGCAGGAGTCACCCGTACCGGGGCGGCTGTCCGCCGACGGACTGACCTGGCGCCCCACCGGCTCACGGAAGCTCGCGCTGGCCGCCAAGTACACCGTCGACGCGGTCGCCCTCGACGGCCACGGCCGGCGCTCGGCACGGCACGTCACCTTCACGACGTACGTCCCCGACGAGCGCTTCATCGCGTACGTCACGCCGGAGAACCGGGCCACCGTCGGCACCGGGATGATCGTCTCCCTGGAGTTCAACCGGGAGATCGAGGACCGCGCCGCCGTCGAACGCGCCGTCGAGGTCACCGCCGAACCGGCCGTCGAGGTCCGCCCGCACTGGTTCGGCAAGGGACGCCTCGACTTCCGCCCCGAGACGTACTGGAAGCCCGGCACCCGGGTCACCGTCGGCCTGCGGCTGCGGGACGTCGAGGGCGCGCCCGGCGTCTACGGCCAGCAGGACAGGACGTTCTCCTTCACCGTCGGCCGCCATCAGGTCAGCGTGGTCGACGCGGCGAGGCACACCATGCGCGTGGAACGCGGCGACGGAGTGCTCGCCACGCTCCCCATCACGGCCGGGGCGCCCAGGACGACGACGTACAACGGGAAGATGGTCGTCACCGAGATGCTGGAGGTGACCCGGATGAACGGGGCCACCGTCGGCTTCAAGAAGGCGAACGGCAAGGGCGAGTACGACATCCCGGACGTCCCGCACGCCATGCGCCTCACCACCTCCGGCACCTTCCTGCACGGCAACTACTGGGCCCCGGACGCCTTCGGCAGGGCCAACGTCAGCCACGGCTGCGTCGGCCTGCGCGATGTGAAGGGCGGCGATTCCGGCACGCCCGCCGGCTGGTTCTTCGACCGCAGCCTTGTCGGGGACGTCGTCGAGGTGATCAACAGCAACGACAAAAAGGTCTCTCCCGACAATGGGCTCGGAGGATGGAACATGGGGTGGAAGGAGTGGAAAGCGGGTGCAGCGGTGAAGTAGGCCGACATAGGGCCGACATGGCACCGGCATCGAACAGGCATGGCACCGCCTCGGGGGTGCGCGCGTGATCATGCAAGTTGGGACTGAACGGTGACATTCTTCGAGGTCAAATCACTCCGATCATCTGGTTAATGTACGTGCGTACGCGCACGCTGCGCGTAGGGGTGCGGGCCTGGATCAGGCCGTGCGAGGGGAGAACAGAAAGTTGAACGGGCGACCGATATCGGGGGCGTCGGTTGGCGCGCGGACTCGTCGGCGCAGGGGGGCCCTGGCCGTGCTGCCGGTCCTGATGCTGCTTGCCGTCACCGCGTGCGGCGGAGGCGGGGGTTCGGACTCCGGCTCCGGCGGCGACAAGGGGAAGGGCTCCGACAAGAGCGCCTCCGACAAGGCGGCGACCAAGGCCTCGGAGGCGGTGGTCTCCATCGCTCCGAAGAACGGCGCCGACGACGTGGCCACCAGCGGCGCCCTGAAGGTGACCGCCGCCAAGGGCAAGTTGTCCGAGGTCACGGTCGAGAACGACAAGGGCGAGAAGATCGCCGGGGAGATAGCGAAGGACGGCTCCAGCTGGACGCCGTCCATCCACCTCAACTCGGCCACCGAATACAAGGTGCACGCCGTCGCGAAGGACTCCGACGGGCGTGAGGCGGCCGAGGACTCCTCCTTCACCACGCTGACCCCGAAGAACACCTTCGTCGGCATCTTCACCCCCGAGGACGGCTCGAAGGTCGGCGTCGGCATGCCGTTCTCGATCCGCTTCACCCGGGGCATCACCGCCCCCGAGGACGTCGAGAAGGCCATCACCATCAAGACCGAGCCGGCCGTCGATGTCGAGGGCCACTGGTTCGGCAACGACCGTCTCGACTTCCGCCCGGAGAAGTACTGGAAGGCCGGTACGAAGGTCACCGTCGACCTCAACCTCGACGGGGTCGAGGGCCGCGACGGCGTCTACGGCGAGCAGAGCAAGAAGATCTCCTTCACCATCGGCCGCAGCCAGGTCTCCGTCGTCGACGTCAAGAAGCTCACGATGAAGGTCCAGCGCGACGGCAAGGTCATCAAGACCATCCCCGTCACCACCGGCAAGCCCGGCATGGAGACCTGGAACGGCCAGATGGTCATCAGCGAGCGCCTCAGCGTGACCCGGATGAACGGCGAGACCGTCGGCTACGGCGGCGAGTACGACATCAAGGACGTGCCGGACGCCATGCGTCTGACCAACTCCGGCACCTTCATCCACGGCAACTACTGGGGCGGCGACGCCTTCGGCAACTACAACGCCAGCCACGGCTGCATCGGCCTGCGCGACACCCGGGGCGGCTGGGACCGCAAGGCGCCGGGCGCGTGGTTCTTCGACAACTCGATGATCGGCGACGTCGTGGTCGTCAAGAACTCCAACGACCGCATCGTCGACCCGGACAACGGCTACAACGGCTGGAACATGGCGTGGGACAAGTGGAAGGCATAGGCGCCGCCGCTCGACCCTGATGGGTTCCGGCCGCCCCTGACGGACTCCGATGTACGGCCCCGGTGTGATGCACGGCACCGGGGCCGTTGTCGTTAGTCGCCGTTAACCTGCCTTCATGACCGTGCATCTCGAAGTCGCCGAAGGCGTAGGCACCATCCGCCTCGACCGCCCCCCGATGAACGCCCTGGACACCGCCACCCAGGACCGCCTCAAGGAACTCGCCGAGGAGGCCACGGCCCGGACCGACATCCGCGCCGTCGTCCTCTACGGCGGAGAGAAGGTGTTCGCGGCCGGCGCGGACATCAAGGAGATGCAGGCCATGGACCACGCGGCGATGGTCGCCCGGTCCCGTGCCCTGCAGGACTCCTTCAGCGCCGTGGCCCGTATCCCCAAGCCGGTCGTCGCGGCCGTCACCGGCTACGCGCTGGGCGGCGGTTGCGAGCTGGCGCTCTGCGCGGACTACCGGATCGCCGGGGAGAACGCGAAGCTCGGCCAGCCGGAGATCCTGCTCGGGGTGATCCCGGGCGCGGGCGGCACCCAGCGGCTGTCCCGTCTCATCGGCCCCTCCAAGGCCAAGGACCTCATCTTCACCGGCCGTATGGTCAAGGCGGACGAGGCCCTGACACTCGGCCTGGTGGACCGGGTCGTCCCGGCCGACGAGGTGTACACCGCCGCGCACGAGTGGGCGGCGCGGCTGGCGCGCGGCCCGGCGATCGCGCTGCGGGCCGCCAAGGAGTCGATCGACGCGGGTCTGGAGACCGACCTGGAGACCGGGCTCGCGATCGAGCGGAACTGGTTCGCGGGGCTGTTCGCCACGGAGGACCGCGAGCGCGGGATGCGGAGCTTCGTGGAGGAGGGGCCGGGCAAGGCGAAGTTCGTCTGACGGCCGGGAGTCAGGGTCGGTGAGGCGGGCCGGAATCCGGGCCCGGGCGCCCCGAAATCCGGTCCGCAAGTTCCGCTGATCGCCTTGCAGTTGACGCGATGTATTACCCGCGTCCCCCGAAGGAGCGGTTTATCCGTTCCTTAAGGCAGCCTTAAGAGAGCCTTGCCCAAGGCTCTTGGCGCTGACCGAAGTTCAGGATGTTCGCGCAGGTCAGAGGGGCTGCTAGAAGCCGCCTACTGCCACTGGCATATGTCGAACGAAACCCCCGGAATGGTTGGTTCCGGGGGTTGTATTCCTGTGGAACGGCCCCGAAAGGGGCTCGGGGCGGCCATGATGGGGGCATGGCGGGGCTGGAGGGTATCGAACAGCCGCGGCGGCACGGGAGTGCGACCGCGGCGCGTTGGTCACCTGCGATCGAGGACGAACGGGCGCAGAAGGCACTGGAGTTGTTCGGCAACCCGACCGAGGCGGAGGTCCCGCTGCCGTCCCGTCCCGAGTCCGCGGCCACGGCCCGGCGGCTCGCCCAGATCGTCGTCCTCCGCCAGTGGCGGCTGTCGCCGAAGATGACCGAGGACGCGGTCTTACTCGTCTCCGAACTCGTGGGCAACGCCGTACGGCACACCGGCGCCCGCGTCTTCGGACTCCGTATGCGCCGCCGGCCGGGCTGGATCCGCGTCGAGGTCCGCGACCCCTCGCGTGGCCTGCCCTGTCTGATCCCGGTCCAGGAGATGGACATCAGCGGCCGGGGCCTGTTCCTGGTGGACAAACTCTCGGACAGATGGGGAGTCGACCTGCTGCCCAGGGGCAAGACAACCTGGTTCGAGATGAGGGTCGCAGACAGGTAAAGGGCGCCCAAGGCCCCCGCAGGGGGGCGCGGGGCTGTAACACTATGCGGCTCCGCCGCGTGGGCGCGACCAGCCACAACGAACCCGCAGCCGGCCTCCCGACAGAAGCCCCCACGACCCCCGACCCGGCCCCCCGGCGGCAGCCGCCACGCACCTCCGCCGATCGGTCCAATCGCCCGATTTCCCGCCCGACCTCCCTATAAAGGTCGCGTGACCACGCCCCGCACCCCCCTCACGCAGCGCACCCCCCGCACACAGCGGTCCCTCACACAGCGCACCCGTACGCAGCGCAACCTCGTGCGGCGCACGATCCTCGCGGCCGCCGCGCTCGCCGCCGTGGCCGCGTGCGGCGCCGAGACCAGGACCCATGAGCAGGAGCAGCGGATCCGGGCAGACCGGGCCGCCGCCGAAGCCGAAGCCGCCGAGCGGAAGAAGAAACAGCGGACGGCGGCCCGTGGACTGCACGGCATGCCGCCCGTGCTGGACCCCAAGGACGTCTACGCCGCCGACCGCCCCAACAAGCTCTCCCCGGTGGTCAAGGACTTCCCGTCCCGGGTGTACGTGCCCAACAGCGAGTCCGACACCGTCTCCGTCATCGACCCGAAGACGTACGAGATCATCGAGACGATCCCGGTGGGCCGCCAGCCCCAGCACGTCGTGCCCTCCTGGGACCTGAAGACCCTGTGGGTCAACAACAACCGGGGCCACACCCTCACCCCCATCGACCCGGCGACGGGGAAGGCGGGCAAGCCGGTCGAGGTGCACGACCCGTACAACCTGTACTTCACCCCGAACGGCGAGTACGCCGTCGTCATGGCCTCCCTCGACCGCGAACTCGTCTTCCGCGACCCGCACACCATGAAGCGGGTCAGGACCGAGCCGGTCACCTGCTACGGCGTCAACCACGCCGACTTCTCCATCGACGGCACGTACTTCATCGTGTCGTGCGAGTTCAGCGGTGAGCTGCTGAAGGTCGACACCGAGAAGATGAAGGTGATCGGACAGCAGAAGCTGCCGTTCGAGGGGGCCATGCCGCAGGACGTGAAGATCTCACCGGACGGCAGACGGTTCTACATCGCCGACATGATGGCCGACGGCATGTGGGTCCTCGACGGCGACAAGTTCGACGAACCGAAGCTCCTGCCCACCGGCAAGGGCACCCACGGGCTGTACGTCGGCCGCGACTCCCGCGAGATGTACGTCTCCAACCGCGGCGAGGGCACCGTGTCGGTCTTCGACTTCACGCAGAACAAGCTCACCAAGAAGTGGCACCTCCCCGACGGCGGCAGCCCCGACATGGGCGGCGTCTCCGCCGACGGCAAGGTCCTGTGGCTCTCCGGCCGCTACGACTCCGAGGTGTACGCCATCGACACCCGCACCGGGGAGCAGCTCGCCCGCATCCCCGTCGGCAGCGGCCCGCACGGACTCGCGGTGTACCCGCAGCCCGGCCGCTACTCCCTCGGCCACACCGGCATCTTCCGGTGACCGTCGGCCGGCCTCGGCGTCTGCCGGTGACACATGACAACCGGGCGGGCTGACACGCCGCCGTACGAGTGACGGTGCCCGGCCCGGCGCCGCGCGCCCGAGATCGTGATCGGCATGATCACAACTCGTCTGCGGCGCCGGGCCGCCGCCGTCGTCCTGTCCCTCTCCGCCGTCCTCGCGACCTCCGCCGCGACCGCTCCGGACCGGACCCCCGCCTCGACACCGGCCTCGACCCCGGCCAAGGCCGCCGCCCCCACCTGCCCCCGGTTCGAGGACCCGGTCCACGCCGCCGTGGACCGCCGCGTGGACGTCGACCGCATCACCCCCGACCCGGTCTGGCGCACCACCTGCGGCACGCTGTACCGCAGCGACAGCCGGGGCCCCGCGATCGTCTTCGAGCAGGGCTTCCACCCCAAGGACGTCATCGACGGGCAGTACGACATCGAGCAGTACGTCCTGGTCAACCAGCCCTCGCCGTACGTCTCCACGACCTACGACCACGACCTGTACAAAACCTGGTACAAGTCCGGCTACAACTACTACATCGACGCCCCCGGCGGCGTGGACGTCAACAGGACCATCGGCGACCAGCACAAGTGGGCCGACCAGGTCGAGGTCGCCTTCCCCGGCGGCATCAAGCCGGAGTACGTCATCGGCGTCTGCCCCGTCGACAAGAAGACCAAGACGGAGAAGATGAGCGAGTGCGAGAGCAACCCGCGCTACGTGCCCTGGCACTGAGCCCAGGGGCGCTCGCCCCGCCCGTCCTGCTCATCGGGCGCTGAGCAGGAGCTCCGAGCCCACCGGCAGATAGCCCGCCGCCTGGAACGCCCGCACGCTGCGGGCGTTCCCCGGCGCGATCTGCGCCCACAGCGGCTCGGCGACCAGATGCCGTGCGGCGGTCACCAGCTCCCGGCCCAGCCCCCGGTGCCGTACGGCCTCGTCCACCTCGACCGACACCTCCAGCCGCCCGGCGATCCCGCGGCCCGTCGTCAGGACACCGCCGTCCGCCGCCCACACCCGTACGTCGTCACGGCGCCGCCGCGCGTACGCGACACGGGGGTGCCCGGCGTCCTCGATCTCCTTCAGCGGCAGCGGCGGTTCGCCCGGCAGGGGCGGGGCGACCAGCATCGCGTCGATCGTCTCGGACGTACGGTCCGTCCGTGCCATGAGGGCCGCCAGGAACCGCGGGTTCATGCTCGCGGACAGCGCGTCGCACTCCGTCGCCGCGAGCGTCTCGTACACCCAGGCCGGATCCTCGTCCGTGAAGACGACGGAGTGGGCCGTGAAGCACAGGACCCCCGCGTCCCGGGGAGAATGCTGGGCGACGACGGTCGTACGGCCGTCCGCCGGCGGGAAGACCCCCCGGGCCGCCGCGTCCAGAATGCCCCGCAAGCTCTCCATCACCGGGCTCCTTCGCCGTGCGTCTTGAGTCTCCACCCACTGGAAGGCCCACACTCGCAGACATGATCGAGACAGACACCGGCCTTTTCACCATCGGGCAGCTGGCCCGCGGCTCCGGTCTGTCCGTCCGCACGATCCGCTACTGGTCCGACGAGGGCGTCCTGCACCCGGTCACCCGCAGCGCGGGCGGCTACCGGCTGTACGACGCCGAGGCCGTGGCCCGGCTCGAACTCATCCGCACCCTGCGGGAGTTGGGCCTCGGCCTGGACCACGTACGGAAGGTGCTCGCGGGCGAGACGACCGTCGCGGAGGTCGCGGCCACGCATGTCGCCGCGCTGGACGCGCAGATCCGGGCCCTGAAGGTGACCCGGGCGGTGCTGTCGACCGTGGCGCGACGCGGTTCGACCGCGGAGGAGACGACCCTGATGAACAGACTGGCCAGGCTGTCCGCCGCCGAACGAGGGCGGATCATCGACGACTTCATGGAGGAGACCTTCGGAGGACTCGACACCGCCGACCCCGACATCCGTACACGACTGAGGTTCAGCCTCGCGGATCTGCCGGAGGACCCGACGCCCGAGCAGGTGGACGCGTGGGTGGAGCTGGCCGAGATGCTCCAGGACCCCGGGTTCCGGACGCGGATGCGGCAGGCGGTCGAGTTCAGCGCGGCGGACCGGGGGCCGGACGTACCGGCGGGCACGTCGTTGTGGTTCATGAGCCGTCTGGTGCAGCTCGCGGGGGAGGCGCTGCGGGACGGTGTCGACCCGGCCTCGCCCGCCGCCGAGGAGGTACTGACCGGGCTGCTCGGCGATGCCGACTGGCCCGTCCTGCTGGAACGCATCATGTCGGCCGCCCACGCCGAGCTCGCCCGGTTCCGGGAGCTGGCCGCGCTGGTGCGGGGCATGGATCCGCTGTCGGCGCACACCGAGGAGTTCGCGTGGGTGGTCGCCGCACTCCGCGCCCGGGTGGCCGGTTAATCTGACCTGCGTCAGTAGGACTGTCGGCAGTACTGCCTGGAAGAGGCAGGGCACCAAGAAGGGGCGGATCGGTGGCGGACATCGAGGCAGCGCGCAAGGAGTTCCAGCGGATCGACGCGGACGGGGACGGTTTCATCACCGCCGCCGAGTTCAAGACCGCCCTGGCCCAGGAGGGCGACTGGAACGTCACCGAGTCCGTGGCGGAGGTCATCATCCGCACCCGCGACCTCAACGGCGACAAGCTCCTGTCGTTCGACGAGTTCTGGGCCCACCTGAGCAAGTGAGCCGGGGCTAGGCCCTGTCGTCACATTCCCGCCTGCCCCGCGACGCCATGCACGCACTCTCGCCGCACCGGGCCCTGACCCAAGTACGTCCAGTACGCGGGTCAGGGCCCGGCACGCCGAGAGCACGCACCTGACGCCGCGGGGCCGCCCTCCGGGCGACGGCGGGAATGTGACGACAGGGCCTAGGGGCGCCCACCGTCGCGGCACAGGACGGGGGCGCCCCTTCGTCGTGCCGGGAGCCGGAATAGCGCAGGGCGACCCTGAGTTGCAGCCCAGTGATGCATGCACATGCATGTAAGTGGGCAATATCACCCAAGGGGCTTGTCATGAAGATCGGCATCATCGGTGCGGGCAACATCGGCGGCAACCTCACCCGACGGCTCACCGCCCTCGGCCACGACGTCTCCGTCGCCAACTCCCGCGGCCCGCACACCCTCACCGACCTGGCCGAGGAGACGGGCGCGACCCCGGTCGCGGTACGGGACGCGGCACGCGGCGCCGAGGTCGTGGTGATCACGATCCCGCTGAAGGCCGTCCCCGACCTGCCGTCCGGCCTCCTCGACGAGGCCGCGGAGGGTGTCGCCGTCATCGACACCGGCAACTACTACCCCCGGCAGCGCGACGGCAGGATCGCCGGGATCGAGGACGACGGCCTCACCGAGAGCCGCTGGACCGAACAGCACCTCGGCCACCCCGTCATCAAGGCCTTCAACGGCACCTACGCCCAGGACATCCTCGACCGCCCCCGCCCCGCGGGCGCCCCCGACCGCATCGCCCTCCCCGTCGCCGGCGACGACGACACGGCCAAGTCCACGATCCGCGCCCTCATCGACGAACTCGGCTTCGACACCGTCGACGCCGGCGGCCTCGACACGTCCTGGCGCCAGCAGCCCGACACTCCCGTCTACGGCCTCCGGGCCGGCGTCGAGGACGTGACCAAGGCGCTGTCCGAGGCGTCGCCGGAACGCAAGCCGGAGTTCCGGGGCTAGTCCGGCAGACCGACGCGGCCCCGTCACTCCACGGTCAGCCGGGCGTGCAGCAGTGTCGCCCGGCTGAGTTCGGTGCCCGGAGCGTGCTCCTCGTTGAAGAGGGCGACGAGGCCGCGTGGGGCCAGCGACCACTGTTCGTCGAAGTCCGGGACAGCCCGCAGATCATCGAGGAGCGAGGACACCACGTACGCGATCTCGGTGGGGCGGTCGCCCCATCCGTCGCCCCACCAGAAATGCTGGTTCGCGGCACAGGGCGCGGGAAAGACGAGTCCTTCGTCGGTCGTGATCCAGGCGGTGTCCTGCAGCACGACAGAGGCCAGTTGCCCGTTCGCGGGCAGCGACAGCGGGGCGTGGAACCGCCACCTGCCTCGCTCGGAAGCGTCACCGCCGGTACGAAGGGCGGGCATGCCGGTCAGGGGATCGAGGAAGAAGGCCTCCGCCTCGGTGCGCCGGGCGCGAGCGAGCGTGACGTGAGCCGCGGTCGGGTCGCACGCGACTAGGCGCTCGATCCACCGCTCGACCGTCGCGTCGGGTCGCTCGACCTCCGTGACGGCGCCGTACGGCAGCAGTTCCGGATCGTAGGCGCGGGCCGCCTGCAGAGCGGCGGCCGCGTCGGACTCGTAGCTGTCGCCGATCGCCTTCCAGCCCGCCGAGAGGAGCGCTCGATCCTCGGTCTCGGGGAGGGGGTGACCCGTGACGTCGGGGTGGGCGGCGACGACCGTGCGGTGCGCGTCAACGCTCCTGCCGTAGAGGCCGACGGTCCCTTCGACACCGCTGACACTCTGGTTGCGCATGGTGTTCGCCAGGTCGACGAGCGCCGCGCGGGCCTCCTCCGGGAGCGCGGCGTTCCGCGCGGCGCGCCGCAGAACCGTCTCGTCCTCGTCGGCCGGTACGCGGACGACGGCGGGCTCGGCGCCCGGCCGCCACTCGGTGACCAGCTCGGGCAGCCGCAGCAGGTTGGGCCACCAGGGAAGGGGCTGTCCCGCCAGGGTGCTGACGACGCCCCAGTAGGCCTCGTACTCGATGTAGGGACGCGCCGTGTCCGCGGCCCAGAGGGCGGGGCCCGTGATGCCCAGGTCCCCGTACAGGGAGCACACGGTGACGATGCCGTGAGTGTCCCGCTCCTTGGAGAGGGAGGCGGCCACGGCCGAGGCGGCCCCCCTCTCGGTGGTGTGCACGATACGGATGATCCCGATCTCGGTCGCCCAGTCGACGGCCGGGCCGTAGGGGGTCTGCGTGCTGCCGTGCCAGTGACCGGGCTGGAGATTGTCGGGCAGGGGTCGGCGGAGCAGGGCGCCCCGATGGGTGAAGGCCGGGGTTTCCGCTGCCCAGACGTAGACCGATGAGGCAGGCCACAGGGGGCTGCCCGTTCTCTCCCGGTCACCGTGTTGGGCGTCGGGCCGGGGAAAGTTCTCGTACCGCCGGGTGAGTCCGCGGACGGCGAACGCCTGGTGACCGAGGAGCCGACGGAGTTCGGTCCGGCCGAGGTACTGAGCGCGACGCATCCTGCGGTCCTGCCGGTAGCTCATGGGCGGAGGGCCAGGCCGGGCGGGCGGCGTCTCGCCGTCGTCCGGCGTGAGTGCCTCCGGGCGACCGGCCGCCGTCGGTGAACCCGCCGTGCCCGTTCCATGGGGTCGGACGCGGTGGAGCTGCCACGAGGTGCGGAGGCGATCCAGGGCGAGCCGCGCGCTGCCGGCCGAGACACCCAGTTCGAGGCGGGCGGCGCCGAGTTGTTTCAGGCGTCCGGTGTCGGTCAGCAGGCGGTTGGGGCCGGTCTCCTCGTCCGAGCGTCGCGGGACGAACACGTCGACCATGGTCATGGCGAACAGCATGTACGCGGAGAGTTCCGCCCAATGTGCCCGCAGGCCGTCGTCCGCCGGAGCCTCCTCCGACGCGAGGCGGTGCAGTTCCCGGTGGAGCGTCCGCCGGACGTCCGCGCCGGGGGCGACCAGCCGCAGTCTGTCCACGGAACTGTGCAGGTCGTGCAGAAGTTCTCCCCAGGGTGCGTCATGGGGCTGGGATCCGAGGACGACGCGGAAGCTGGAGAGGGTCTCGGTGACCTCTTCGAGAAGAAGACATCCGGCGATGCTGCGGAGATCGGTCGTGTCCGTGCGGTGCCGGATCTCGACGACCTTGCGGGTGAAGCGGATCAGATCGCGGGGGATTCCGCCGGAAAGGGCGTACACGAGGGCGACGAAGGGATCGGTGAAACCCGGAATCCGCGTCTGGAGCAGTTCCCTCGCCTCCTCCAGGGTGCGCGGCTCCAGGTGGAGGATGTCCTCCAGGGAACTGTCGGTGACGTCCCGGACGGGCAGACCTCGGCGGATGAAGGCCGCTCCGACGTCCTCCGAGACCGACAGCAGGAAGTACACGTTGGGTATCGCGAAGATCGCCTTGATCTCGGCGAGGAAGGCCCGGGCCTGTTCCGTCGAGCCGAGCCGGTCCAGTTCGTCGATGCCGATGAACACCTTGTGTTTGTTCTCGTGGCCGATGTACTCGCTGATGTGGGTGAGCAGTTCACGGAACTGTGTGACGAGTTCCGGATAGGTCAGAGGTCGGGACGAGGAACCGCTGGTGCGGGTCAGGCCGAGGGCGAGAGCGCTCATGGCGGTGAGTCCGGCGTTGTGGGTGGTTCCCGAGGTCTGCAGGTGCCGCAACTGGTGAAGGTGGTTGTGGCAGGCGCGCACGAGGTCTTTACGCCACAGGCTTGCGAACAGGGGGCGCGGCAGGCTCCGCGCGATGATCGCCACGCCCAGGAATACGAAGATCGTTCGGGTGATTCCCGGATGTTCCTGCCAGGCGGAGTGGTAGGCCTCCTGAAGCCGGCCCAGCCAGTGGACCGTCACGGCCCGACCCTCGGACTCGGCCCAGCGGTAGGTGCCTCTGGCCCAGTTCTCGAGGCCGACGGAGATCAGGAACAGTCCTGCGGACAACCTGATGAGTCGCGACACCCACCGTATGAGACGTCGGCCGAGGCGCGTGGGGCGTATACGCAACAGAAAGGGTTCGTCAGCGTTCTGGCCACAGTGAGCGAGGAAGCTGCGGCAGACCTGCTGGAACAGGCTCAGCAGGAATTCCTCCGGGCGGTAGTTGGCCGGAGTCTGCACGATCACATGGAAATGGCCCGGTACCCGAAGGCCTGCGAGGTTGCCCTCACAGGCCTTTTTCAGCAGCGTCGTCTTTCCCACTCCCCGGGGGCCGCAGAGGGCGATCGCCCCGCCGTCCATCTGGTCGAGCTTGTGGCGCAGCGCCTCCTCGGCACGGCTCGACACCCAGAAACTGGGGTCGTGGGCGTGCAGCAGCCCCCGGTGATGCCGCGTGACCAGAAGGGTGTCGTGCTCCGGGCCCAGGAGGTTGGTGATCTCGCGACGCATCCGAGGTACGAGCCGACGGCTCAGCCCGAAATAACACCAGTGGGCCAGATGCGGATATGCCTGGACAGCCCAACGGCACCACCGGAGATACAGGAACGCCGCCCACAGTTGACGCGCGAAGTTGTCCCTGCCGACCGGCTCATGGAAATCCACGAGCGCGCCGAGTGCCGCCCACAGGAGCAGGGCCATGTCGCCCCACCACGCCACCCCCACCGTCACGGACAGGACGGCGCGCAGGAGCGCGGCAAGGAGAACCATGGGCAGAAAGGGCCTTGAGGTGCACCGGGCCGCCGCGGTACGGAACTCGGCGCGGCTCCGGTCCAGTCGCTGCGCGAGACGCCACAGCCGGTCGTACCGCTCTTCGTCGTCCAGAACGGCGTTCGCGACAGTGTCCTCGCGCATGATGCCGCGCAGAGCCGACGCGTTGATCTCCGCGCGGTTCAGGGACAGATAGGTCTGGATGTCTTCATGCCTCAGCGCTTCCGCGACCGCGAGGTCGTAGAACATCCGTAGAGAGTCCGGCTCTTCGTCCCACACGCTCATGCCGGGCATTCTCGCGTGCGGTGATCACTCAGCCCCCCGCGGCCCACGACCTGAGCGCGGCCTTGCTCGGGAAGTCCGCCACGTTCCTGTCGATCGGGTTGTCCGTGTGCTGGTGGAAGCGCCACTTGGCCTTGATGCGGGGTCTGCCTGCGGTGACGTAGTCGGCGATCCAGAGGCCGTCGCCGGCGTAGGACGTGGAGTCGACGGTCAGCCAGTAGTGGCGGTTGCAGTAGAGCACCACCCGGTGGTTCGGGCGGAGTTCCTTGATCTTGCGCAGGAAGCGGTCCTTCTCGGCATTGCTCGCGTGCGTGCCCTCGCCCGTCGTCTCCCAGTCGACGGCGAGGATGTCGCCCGCCTTCTCCGGGGCCCTGCCGACGAAGTACTCGGCCTGGGCGGTCAGGTTGCCGGGCCAGAGGAAGTGGTAGTAGCCGACGACCAGTCCCGCCTCGCGGGCGGTCCTGGTCTGGCCGGTGAGTCTGGGGTTGGTGTAGGTGCGGCCCTCCGTGGCCTTGATGAAGACGAAGGAGAGGCCGGTGGTGTCGTAGGAGGAGGGCTGGTAGGAGCTGACGTCGATGCCTCGCAGCATGGGGGCCTCCGGGGTGGGGGGAGTCGTCAGTCGGGTGTGGGGGTGGTGATCCGCTCGGCCAGGGTCGTGATGTCCGCGAGGAGGATGGGGGGTGGGACAGCGAGGTCGAGGGTGTGGGTGGTGACGGTGATGCCGGATCGGCGGATCACGTGGGGGGTGGGGTCGGGGCTGTGGGGGGAGGCGCAGGCCGCGTAGATCAGGTGGCCTTGGGGGAGGCCGAGGACCGTGCAGTAGGCGAGTAGTTGGTAGAGGTGCGACGTGGGCGGGGCAGCGGGGGTGACGTACGTGTATTTCGCGTCCGCCACCGTGAGGGGGCTGCCCTTGCGGTAGAGGACGAGGTCGGGGCGGAAGGGGACGCGGGCGGCCTCGTCGAGGCGGTGGTGGGTCTCCTGGGCGGCGCAGCGGATGCCCTGACGGGCGAGGGCGGCGGTGAGGGTGACGGTCAGGAAGCGTTCGAAGACCGTCGGCATGTCGAGGAGGAAGCCGTCGGTGGGGAGCGGGCTGCCGCCCTCCGGCTGGGCCGCGCGGTGGGACAGGAGCAGCTCCGCGAGACGGAGGGCCGGGGCGTAGCGGGAGTTGAGGCGGGTCGGGGTCCAGGCGGGGAGCGGTGCGCCCGGGTGGAGGAGGTGGACCCCGCACAGGTGGTCGGTGAGGTGGCGCAAGGTGAGGCGGGTGGCGGCGGGGACGCCCGGGAGGCGGGCGGCGAGGTGCAGGGCGGCCAGAAGGACGCGGTTCTCCGCGATGTCCGGGGTGTGGTCGTCGTAGCGGACGGCCACCGGGAGGGGCAGGCCCACACGGCGGAGCTGGTCCGCCGTCCGGATCCGGCCCCTGACCAGCGGGAGATCCTCCTCGACCGTGCGGTAGCCGTGCAGGACACCGGACTCCAGGGTGCGGCGCGTGATGCGGGCGAGCAGGTCCGCGAGGGCGGGGAGCAGGTCATCGGCCGTGGCTGCGGTGACCGGGTCCGGGGCGGGGCGCCAGGGGTCGGTGGGGGAGTAGGAGAGCAGGAACAGCAGGTCGCGGACCGGGAGTTTGGGCCGCAGGAGGAGTTCGACGGTGCCGCCCGCCGGGGTGCGCAGCCGGACCAGGCCCGCCTTCTGGTTACCGGCCACGCGCCAGCGTCCGCCGGGGGCCGGGGTCAGCCGTACGAGGCCGGGGACGGAGAGCAGGCCCGCGACCTGGTCGGCCGTCAGTTCCCGTACGGTGCCGGGGCCGGTCTCGTCGACGGTGAGCCGGAGCGGGGGCGCGAGCGCCGAGGGCGGGGCGGTCGCAGGGGGCACGGCGGTCATGAGCCGAGCGCCGCGCGCAGGGAGGCCAGACCGTACTCCTCCTCGACGTCCACGCCCGTGCCGTACAACTGGTCCTCCAGCAGCGGCAGGATCTGCGTACTCCAGATCAGGTCGAGGCCCTCGGGGCGGGCGACGCCCGGTTTCATCAGGTACGAGGGGCCGATGGCGCGGTCGGCGTCGCCGAGGCGGCGGTTCAGCTCGTCCAGGAGGCGGGCCGGGGCCTCCGGCAGCCCCTGCCGGCGCAGCCAGCGGTCCAGCAGGCCGAGGACCGGCCGCTTCTCGGGGGAGAGCCGACGGAAGGCGAAGCGGCGGCGCATCGCCGCGTCGACGAGCGCGATCGAACGGTCGGCCGTGTTCATCGTGCCGACGAGGAACAGATTGCCCGGCAGATGGAACGGGTCGTGCGGGCTGTACTGGGTGGTCACCGGCTCCTCGCGGTACTCCAGCAGGAAGTACAGCTCGCCGAACACCTTCGCCGGATTGGCCCGGTTGATCTCGTCGACGATCAGGACGTACGGGTTCGCCGGGTCCCTCCGCGCCCGCTCGGCCAGCAGCTTGAAGGGGCCCGGGACGACGTCGAACACCACCGAGCCCGAGCCGCCCGTCCCGCCCTCGCCGCGCACCGGGCGGAAACCCTCGAAGAAGTCCTCGTAGGTGTAGGACGGGTGGAACTGCACCAGCTCCACCCGGTCGGGCCCCGCCAGATGCCTGGCCAAGGCGCGGGCGAGGTAGGTCTTGCCGGTCCCGGGCGGGCCGTGGAACACGAGCTGACGCTGCTCCTGGAGCTGCCGGGCCGTCTCGCTCAGCCACTCCAGCGGCATGAGCAGCTGCTCGGCCAACTCCTCGGTGACGGCCGGTAGTTCGAGCGGTTTCGTCACGTCGGCCTCGGCGAGCTCCTCCGCGACGACGTCCTCCAGACCGGCGCGTTCCGCCAACTCGGCGGCCACGCTGCTGATGTCGTACACCGTCGGCGGCAGCGGCAGCCGTGCCTGCACCTTCTCGGGCAGCTCCGCGCGGACGAGCGGCCGCTCGGCGGTGGCCCAGCGCACCGGGCGGCGGCGGGCGTTGTCGAGTCCCTCGGAGGGGTCGTACGACGCCGGGCCCTGGACCGTGCCGACATGGACCTCGTCCGGCGTGACCGTGACGACCAGATCGCCCGGCCGCATGACGGTCAGGAACACATGCAGCTGGTAGGCGGCCTGGGCACGCAACTGGGCACTGGCGTCCGGCATCGCCTCCGCGACGGTCCGCCGGATGTGCTGCTTGTCGGCGCCGGCGGGGATCTCGGGCATTTCGCGCCAGGACATGGAGCAGTAACCCTGCCGGATCCAGGCCGGGATGTAGTCGTGGCCGTCCACGTTGTGGCCACGGACCAGCCAGCCGCGCTGGTCGTGCAGGACGGCGCCCTTGCGCCACTGTCCGACCCATGGTTCGTCGTAGAAGTCGACGGGTCCGCCCGTCTGCGCTTCGAGGACGCCGCTCAGCGCCAGCAGGTCCCGGTCGTCGTCGCCGGTGGGCTCGCGGAGCTCGTCCGTGAACGCCTTGACGATCTCGTGCTTGTGGTGAGCGCTGGCGATGGGCTGGTAGGTGTCCGGGAAGAGCGCGTAGAGGAGCACGTGGATCTGGGCGCGGCCCTTCTTGTGGCCGACCGAGTCCTGGATGGCCAGGCAGAGGTTGCGGAACTCCCATGGGTCGTCCAGCAGCGCCGCCCGTTCCGGCCGATCCGACTCGGCCAGCCGCTCCACCAGCAGGACCAGGATCTGGAACTGCGCCCACCGGTAGTTGAGGAAGCCCTGGCCGCCGTGGAGGAAGCCCTTCAGACCCGGCTCCAGGGTCTCCGGCACGACGACCGGCCGGTCGGACCAGGACAGCACCTCGCGGAGGATCTGGAGTTTCTTCGGGAGACCGATCTGCTCCGGTACCAGCGGGGCCATGTTGACGAAGAGCAGCTCGGCCGCGAGGACGATCGTCTCGTCGGGGGCACCGGCGAGCTGGCGGCTCAGCTTGACCAGGAAGGAGTCCGACGACTCGTCGGGCCGGTCCACGAAGCGGGCGCGCAGATCGGAGGCGGTGCGGCCGGTCCAGGCCTCCAGCTCCGGCGCGAACGCGGATCTCCCGGTCAGCAGCCCCTCCCGGAAGATCCGCCGCACCGCTGCCACGACATCGGTGCCGTCCGGCCTTCTCGCCACAGTCCCACCCGCCCCTCGCACATTCCGAATGCCCACCCTAGAAGGGGGTTGAGGACTCGTCACGACGAGGGACGGCCGGATCGGGCGGGCCGGTTCTAGCTGGTGCCGGCCGAGCGGCCGAAGAATTCGATCTCGGCTATCGCGACCTGCTTCTTGTCGTCGGCGCCGTAGGCGGAGCGGATGGTGAAGCGGACGGTTTCGGCGTTGCCGACGCGGAACTTGCGGCTCTGGCCGCCGACGGTCTGGTCGAGGGTGAGGAACTTGGTGGACTTGGAGCCGTCGGCGGCGGTGATCGTCGCCTCGATGCGGTGCGGGCGGGCCGACTCCGCGCGCTGGTCCGGCTTCTTCGAGACGCCCGGGATGATGACCACGTCCAGCAGCCGGACGGGCTGCTCGAAGCGGGCCTCGATCCACTCCCCCTCGCCGCCTTGCGTGACACCCGGGCCCCACCAGGTGTTGCTGTAGTTGTCGAAGGCCAGATCCGGCTTGTGGCCGGGGAACGAGCGGGACGCCTTGTAGGTGTCCGGGTGGACCGACGCGCGCTTGGCGAAGTGGTCGCGGGCCGCCTGGTAGCCGTCGTCGGCCTGGAAGGCGAGCGTGACGATCAGGGCGAGGACGACGGCGGCGACCACCCAGTTGAGGATCGCGCCGAAGCCGCGGCGCAGGCGCGGGCGGTCGCCCGCCCACGGGGTCTCCGTGTTGCGGCCGTTCAGCATCCGGCGCCACCACGGCAGCCGTCCCGGTGTCTGCGGCCGGCCGGCCATCGGCATCGCGCAGCGCGCGCAGAAGTGCCGGTCCGGGCGGGTCGGGGTCCCGCACCACGGGCAGGGCACACCGCCCTCCGTACCGAACTCCGGTCCTGGCGTACGGACTTGGGGGCGCTGTACGTCGGGGCGGCCCGGCAGTACGGGCGCGACGGCCGGCTCCGCCGGGGCACGGGGTTCGGGGTCCGCGACGGGGACGAGGAGGGACCTGGCCCGGTCGGCGGCGGAGGGGGAGGGCGAGGGAGTGGGAGAGGGAGTGGGGGAGGGGGACGGTGTGGCAGGGGGTGTTGGTGTGGGGAGGGGGGTGGTGGGGGCCTCGTCGTCGTGGTGGGGGTGGGGGGCCTGGGGGGTGACGGTGGGGGGCGCCGCCTGGGCCTGGGCCTGGGGAGCTGTTGGTGTCCGGTCGGCGGGCGACGGCTCGGGGGCGGCGGGGGGCGCGTCCGTGCGGGTCGGCGCGTCGGCCTCGGGGGTGCGGACGTCGGTGGTGGCGGTCGTGGCGGTCGTGGCCGTTCCCGTTCCCGGCTGGCCGGTGTCGTGGGCCGTGCGGGCCGTGCCCGTGCCGGCGCCCGGGAGGGCGAAGGCGTCCCAGCCGTGCTCGTCGTCGGCCGTCGCGGGGGTGGCGGCGGGGGCGGGGGCCGGGTCGCTCGTACGCGGGCCGGCCGTGCGGTCGGGGGCCGGGTCCGTCGTACGGGCGCCGTTCGCCGGGGCCGTGGCCTCGCTCCTGGCGCCGCCCGCGGTCGCGTGGGCCGGGGTTCCGGACCAGCCGAGCACCGCGCCGCAGGCGTCGCAGAAGGACTGGCCGGGCTCCCCGCGGGTTCCGCATTCGGCGCAGCTCTTGGCCTGGCCGGTGCCGGGGGTCTGGCTGGTCATCTCTCGGGGATCCTTTCGGCGGCGGTCACCTGGACCGTGTAGGGCATGTGGGCGGGGCGGGCGGCGGCCACGAGGCTGTCGAGCCGGTGTTCGTCCGCGGGGGTGGGGTCGGGCAGGCGCAGGGCCACGTGGAGGCGCGGGCGGGCCTCGCCGGGGACCGGGCCGAGGGGGCGGGCGTCCCAGGTGGCGGCGCCGCTCTCGGTGATCTCCGGGGTCACGCCGAAGACGAGGCGGACCGCTTCGGAGAGGCCGCGGCGGGTGCCGCGTACGCGGTGCAGGTACGCGGCGGCGGCGACGGCCGCGCGCAGCCGGGGCTCCGGTTCGGTGCCGTCGGTCTCGGCGCCCACCCAGCCGGCCAGCCACTGGGTGAAGTCCACCGGGGCGAGGGACGGGGTGAAGTAGGAGTCCAGGCAGTCGAGGACGGAGAGGATCGGGGCGAGTACGTCGTCGAGGCCGCCGACGAAGCGTTGGGCGAGGTCGTCGTCGGCGAAGACGGCGGGGAGCATGGTGCCGATGGGGTGGGAGGAGCCGAGGCCGTCTATGGAGCCCCTCATGTGAGACCTCCCCTCGTCGTTGACCGGTGGGGGAGTGGAGTGCCTGGTAGCTCGGGGCCGGCTGTTCGTTGGCGCCTGCGGGTTGTCTTCGGTTGCTCGCGCAGTTCCCCGCGCCCCTCACGGGGCCCGGCCCTCATGGCTTGTCGCCTATCACTCGGACCCGGTGGTCGAAGGAGAAGACCAGGGACGGGGGCGAGAGGTCGATGCGGTTGGTGGGGTCGCCTCGTTTGCCGGTGAGGGGGTCGGCGGGGTGGAGTTGGACGTCGTCGACGAGTTCGACGCCGGGGACGCGCTGGAGGACGGCGAAGACCTCGCCGGACTGGACCGGGCGGCCGAAGGGCCAGCCGCGGCCGTCGGCGCCGCCGGTCAGCGGGTCGAGGTGGCGGTAGAGCGCGTCGTGGGCCTGGCGGCGGACGCGGTCGGTGTCGGTGCCCCGGAAGGCGTGCAGCGTGGCGACGACCGTGATGCCCTGGTAGAAGGGCGGGCCGACAGCCAACCGCGTGCCGATCAGGCGGCGTTCGTCCAGGTGGCGGGTGATACGGCGCAACAGGGCGTCGCCGGGGACGAGTTGCTCGAAGCGGAGGCGGCCGCCCGGGTCCGGGACGGCTTGCGGGACCACCAACACCCGTACCGCGTAAGCGCCGTGCTCACCCTCCTCGCCCTCCAGGCAGGTGATCCGGGCGGTCTCGGGGGCCGCGCGGCGGGCCAGCTCCTCGTAGTCGCGCAGGGTCACCGCACGCTCCTGCGCGCGCAGCGTGATCGGCGCCCGGACCTTCGCCTCCTCCACGGTCTCCGCGTCGACCCCGCCGCGCGCGGCCTCGCGGTTGACGACCTCGGAGACGTACGGGACGGAGGTGCGCAGCACCCGGATGGCGCCCCGGGCGACATTGCCGGCGCGGCCCCCGCCGGTGCGGTAGCGCACGGCGCGGATGACGGCGCCCTTGGGCGCGACGGCCCCGTACGCGCGCAGGGTGCCGTCGGGCTCCCGTACCGCCGGGCCGAAGGCGATCTCGCCGGTGGCGGAGTCGAGGGTGATGTGCCGGTCGTAGGGGGCCGACCCGGCGAAGGAGGGAACGACCTCCCAGTCGGTCCAGCCGTCGTGCTCGGCGGTCTGGAGGAGGACGGGCGGGGTGTCGCCGACCACGGGGTGGTGGGCGAGCCGCAGCCGCTGGCCGGGCAGGCCGGTGGACTCGCCGAGCGCCTCGTCGTACACGGTCTCGGCGTGTACGACGGTGGTGGTGCCGCCGATGGTGAAGGCCTCGGCGGCGCGGACGGTCGGCGAGGTGGTGTAGAAGGGCTGGCCGGGCAGGGGTTCGGTGACCCGGCAGCGCAGCCAGCCGGCCTCCTGCCCGCCGGTGCGGGACAGGGTGTGCCCGGCGGGGATGTGGAGGACCACCTCGCCCGGGCGGTTGAGGCCGCCGGTGGCGTCGCGGTCGACCTCGCACTCCGTCCAGCCGTCCTCGGTCCACGCCTCCCAGACCAGCGGGGGCTGCCGGGGGTCCACGCCGACGCCGTCGACGACGCTGTCCAGCTCCAGCGCGACCGCGCAGTACGGGACGGCGGAGGTCAGGCCGAGCAGCATGCAGTCGCCGGGGCGCGGGGACTCGGCGAAGCACATCAGGTCCTTGCCCTCGGCGAGGTCGGCCGTCCGGTCGGCGACCGGTTCACCGGGCCGCTGGGTGACCAGGTACCGCAACTCGCAGGGCACGACGCTCAGTTCGCGCTCGGTGGCGAAGACGACCGCCTCCTCGCTCTCGGTGCGCAGAGTCGCGACCTCCGTGCCGACGGGCAGCGGTATCGGCTCCTCCTGCGGCGCCGACAGCCAGAAGGTGACATCCGTGCGGGCGGCCGAGGGCGGGAAGAGGGTGATGCCCACCAGGTCCAGGAACGCCAGATGGTTCTTCTCCGGCACCCGGTTGAGCCGGTAGACGATCTGGTCGGCCATGTGGGCGACCGTCTCCACCAGGGTGACACCGGGGTCGGAGACGTTGTGGTCGGTCCACTCCGGGGCCCGCTGCTGGATGTAGCGCTTGGCGTCGTCGACGAACTGCTGGAAACGGCGGTCGTCGAGGTTCGGGGAGGGCAGGGCCATCAGCGGTCGCTTTCGGGACGGTCGGAGCCTTCGGAGTCGAGGTCCGGCTCGTCGTGGGAGGGGATGACGTAGAACGGGAAGACCAGGCTGCGCGGGTTGTTGGTGCCGCGGATCGAGTACCGCACGTCGATGAAGAGGACGCCCTGGTCGGCGCCCGCCGTCACCTCGACGTCGGTCACCTCGATCCGCGGCTCCCAGCGGTCGAGGCTCGTGTACACCTCGTGCTGGATACGGCCGGCGGTGGCCTCGTTGACCGGCGCGAACACCAGGTCGTGGATGGCGCAGCCGAACTCGGGGCGCATCGGCCGCTCACCCGGCGCGGTGGCCAGGACGAGCCGGATGGCCTCCTCGACCTCGCGCTCCCCGCTGACCAGGGCGATGCCCCCGGTGGGTCCGATGCGCAGCGGGAACGCCCAGCCGGATCCGACGAACTGCTCGGCCATCAGTGGGCCGCCCCTTCCTTCTTGAAGCCGTTCCGAAGCCGGGTCGTCCCGGTCGCCCCGGTCGCCCCGGTCGTCCGGGTCATCCGAACGGGTACTTGATCATGTTGACGGAGAAGACGCCCATCAGGTCGACCTTGGCGCCCTTGAGGCCCAACAAGCCCGCGGCGGTGAGCTGCACGGTGCCGACCGAGGTGAGGTTGATGGCACCCGCCGCGTTGACGTTGACCGCGCCGGCCGCCCTGACGCTGACGAGCCCCCCGCCCTGGATGTTGAGTGGCCCGCCGCTCCTGATGGTCAGGGACCGGCCCGCGGTCAGGGACAGATCCGTACCGGCCCGCACGGACACCGAGGTGCCGCCCTTGATGGAGACGGCCCCCTTGCTGTCCACCGTGATCTCGGTCTTCGTCCGGTCCAGATTGATGATCAGCCGGTCGTTGCCGGTGGCCAGGCGGACGCCCTGCTTGCGCAGGCCGGTCTGCTGGCTGAGCAGGTCGACCCGGTTGCCCTCCCGGTCGGACAGGGTGTGCAGGATCGCCTTCTTCTTGACCGGGTCGTGCAGCCACACGTCCTTCACCGGGGTCGGCTTGTCGACGCCGTTGTAGAGGCCGCCGATGACGAACGGATGGTCGAGCGCGCCCCGGTCGAAGCCGACCAGCACCTCGTCGCCGACGTCCATCGGGAAGATCCCGCCGCCGCCCTTCCCGCCCAGCTGCACGGTCCGCGTCCAGTCGCTGACGTAGGTGTCGTCCAGCCACGGGAACTGCAGCTTCACCCGGCCCTGCTTCAGCGGATCCTGTACGTCGGTGACGAGGGCGTTGGCCACACCGGGCAGCCGGGGGGCCGCCGTACCGCCCCCCGAGGTCAGGCCGAACAGCGAGCGCCACTGCCGTCCGCTGACGGTCACCCAGGTCTCGTAGTGGTCGCCGTCGCCGAAGGTGTGCCGTACGGAGGTGCAGGTGTACTTGCCCTCGAACGGCTTGCCCACGTCGGAGAGCGTGATCGGCACACCGGGGCGCAGCAGCGGATTGCCGCGCACCATGACCTCCAGCTCGGCGAAGGCGGAGGTGATGTCGTCGGCGAGCGAACCGGCCGCGTGCGTGACCTCGCTCTGCAGGTCGTACGGGGTGTCGGTCTCGACCAGCTTGGCGGCCTTGAACGGGTTCGCGGCCTTCTGCGGGGTGGTGCCGATGGCGATACCGGGGTTGGCGCTCGCCTTCGTCATCGCGGTGAGCTTCTTCTTCGTCGTGACGTTCCAGCCGCGCGCCTCGACCTTGTCGACCTGGTCGGCGGCGGTGACGGCGGCCCGGCAGCGCAGGATGTCCACCCCGGCCTTGAGCTCGTACGGGCTCTTCTGGCCCGGGGGGCTCGGCGCGGCGGCGCCGGACGCCGGCTTCGGCTTGACGAACTGGAACTTCCCCTTGGCGTCCAGCGACATCACCATCTCGTTCTCGTCGGCGAGCCGCGCGAGGAAGTCCCAGTCCGTCACATTGGACTGGCTGATGAAGTCGTAGACGGTCTTGGTGGACTGCACCCGGCCGATCGGGACGCCGTTCATCCCGGCCAGCTTGCGGGCGATGTCGGCCGCCGTCTGGTTGCGGTACGCCGCCACCCTGCGCACCCGCATCAGCCGGTGGCCCGCGTCGTAGCCGCGTACGACGCTGAAGGTGCCGGTGCCGTCGTAGTCGGTCTCCATGCCGGTGACCTCGCCGGTGAACACCGGGTCCGCCGCGCCCTTGCCGCCGGCCACGGGCGAGATGACCACCAGAGAGCCGAACCTGACGTTCAGTTTGCCCAGCACCAGCCCGTGCGGGTCCCGGAAGGTGAGCCGGAACGCGCCGGGCACCCCGGCCCCGAGGTCGACCCAGCCGCCGACCAGCAGATCGGCGCAGTCGGTCGGTAGCTCCTTGCCGTCGACGGTGACCCGGATGACGTTGGAGAAGGACGGCTTCGTCATCGCAGGCCGACCTCTCCCGCCGCCGGCAGGACCAGTTCGGTGCCGGTGGGCAGCCGGCTCGGGTCGTCGATGCCGTTGGCCTCCGCGATCGCCCGCCACGCGGACGCGTTCCCGTACTCCCGCCACGCCAGCGACTGCAGCGAGTCGCCCGCCACGACCCGGTGCACGCTCCGCGCGGTGAGCGCGCCCGACGTCGGGTTCTGCCCCTCGGTCCGGCTGGGGATCTCGTGCAGCGTCAGCCGGCAGGCGGCCCGGATCGGCACACCCGTCGTCCCGAACAGGGAGTACGTGACGTCCACGGAACTGACGTACGCCGTGAAACGGGCCGTCGAGAACGCCCCCCACTGGAACACCACCCAGGGCGGCGACGGCTGGTCCGCGGCGAGGCTCTTGGCCGTCACCTCACAGCACGACAGCAGGGTGTCCACCTTCTTCAGCACCGTGGTGCCGCTCGGCTTGGCGGAGGAGTCGAGGAAGATCTCGACGTTCATCTCCCGCGGGTCGGGCCCCATGAACTCCGGCAGCGCGCCGTCGCGCACGGCCGCGCTCGTCGTCCGCTTCCACTGGGCGCCCTGGCGCAGCGTCAGTTCGGCCGGGTTGAACTCGAAGTTGAACGTCTTCTTCAGCGCGCCCGGTGTGGTGCTCGTGCCGACCGGCGGCTCGTGAATGGCCAGTGTGGCCCGCACGAGACTCTTGCCCGCGCCGCCCTTGCTGCCTTTCGCCATGTCCTGTCCCTGTCCTGTCCCCGTGCCTGACCCTGTCCGTGTCCCTGTCCGTGCCCGTGTGCTTCGGCCGGTCAGTCCGTGAAGCCGTGGTGGGTGATCTCCAGGACCTCGGTCGCCACGCTCGGGTTCGCCGGGTCCAGGGACGGCCCCTGCCAGCTCACCGGCAGCACGTCGATCAGCCCCCAGTGCGCCACCTCCGAGCCGTCCGCGCGCAGCGCCGCGATCTGGGCCGTCGGGCGCTTCACGCCCGTCGCCACGGACGAGATCCATGCCGCGACCTTCGCCGTGTCCGGGGTCAGCGGCCTCGTCAGGCGGATGTTCGAGAACGTCACACGGGACGGGAACTGCCAGACGAACCCGTTGTTCCCGCCCTCCTGGCGGTGCTCGATCTCCACCGTCGAGGACAGCCCTTCACACCCGTTGAAGTAACCGAGGCTCTCGCCGTCGATCGTCAGCGTGAAGAAGATGGTGGAGCCCGGGTCGAGATCGCGGGGCATCGGGGAGGGCCTTTCTGGTGGTGCGGGGTGGCCGGGGGCGGGTGGAGTGAGTGGGCGGGTGGAGTGGGTGGGTTCGGGCGTGGGTGGCGGGTGGTGAGTGGGGCGGGTGGTCAGTGGGGCGAGTGGTCAGTGGCGGGGGTCGCGGAGTTTGCCGATGCGTTCGCGGTCGAGACGGAGTTCGGTGCGGACGAGGCGGGTGATGCGGCCGATGAGCTTGTGCGTCAGTTCGTCGAGCTGGAAGTCGGTGAGGGCGCGGGGGTCGAACGGGGCACCGGCGGTTCGGGGATCCACGGCGGAGTAGGCGGGTGGGGAGTCGGCGGACGCGGTGCGGTTGGTGGCCGTGGCCGTGGCGTTGGCCGTTGTGGTCGCGGTCGCTGTTATGGGGGTGACGGCTGTGGTTGTGGTGGCGGGGGTGGGGAGAAGGGGGCTTTCTGGAGCTCGCTGGACCGGGGCGGGTGTGGGTGAGGGTGTGGGCGCGGTGGTGGGTGTCTTGGGGGTGGGGGTGGCTTGGCGTTGTACGGCGGGGCCGGTGGGGAGCGCGGTCGGTCGCCGGGGTGGCTGCGGGGGCGCCGTGGGGGCGACGGCGCGGGGGAGCGCGGTGTTACGGGGCGTGGTGGCGGGCTTGTCGGCCGTGAGGCGTTGTACGGCGGGGCCGGTGCCCGGGGCGGAGGGGCGGCGCAGCGGTACGGCGGCCGGGGTCGCCCGACGCTGGACGGCGGGGGGCGTCGTGGTGGGCGGCAGGGCTGAGGTGAGGGCGCGGCTGGGCGTGAGGGGGCGCGCGAGCAGGGGGGAGGAGGGCGTCTTGGGCTCAGACGTTGTGGGAGAGCTCGATCGCCTAAGGGGTTGCGGCGCCGGGGTGGTGGGCGGCTGCGGGGTGTGGGTGGCCGGTCGCGCAGTTCCCCGCGCCCCTTCGGTGCGCTGCCCTTGGGGTGCGGTCGGGACGTGTGCCTTCGCCGGGGGTGCCGTTGTCGCCCGCTGTACGGGACGGGGGCCGGCGGAGCCGGGGATGGGCCGCGCGTCCTGGGGTGGGGTGGAGAGGGGGGCGCCGAGCAGGGGGCGCTGACGCGGGGTGGGCGTGGTGGCTCGGGGGCTGCCTGCCGGGGGTGGGGCCGGGGGGAGCGGGGTGGGTGTGGCGGGGCCGGAGGTGGGCGCGCCGAGGCCCATGCGCTTGGGGCCGGCGGGGGTGCTTCGTTGTATGGGGTGGGTGCCGGTGCCGGTGCCTGTGTTTGTCGATGGGCGGGCGGAACGGGGTGACCCAGCGGGCGGGTTGGGCGCGGGGGTGGGTGCCGTACCGCCGGGTGCCGGTTGGCTGTTGATGGCTGTGCTGCCGGTGGGCGTGGCTGTCGTACGGCCGGCGCCGGTCGTCGTGGCCCGTTGGACTTCGACGGCTCCGGTCGAGGGGGCGGCTGCGGTACGGCCGGCGTCGGCCACCGTCTTGGATGCGGTGCCGGAGGGGGACGTCGAGGTGGTGCCGGGGCGGGCTGTCGCGCGCTGGACGCTCGCCGCCGGGCTTCCTGGGGTGGTCGCCCGTGCGTCGGGAGTGGGGCCGGCGTGCCCTGGTGTCGTACGGGCTGTCTCGCCCGCCGTGTTGCCGGGCCCGGCCACGGGCCGGTGGACGTCGACCGCCGGTGTGCGCGGGCCGGGGGCTGTTGCGCTGGGGTTGGCCGGAGTACGAGTGGGCCCCGTCGCCGCGCGCCGGACGTTGACCTCGGCGTGTGCGGGTGTGGTGCCGGGGGTGGGGCTCGTGCCGCTGGGGCCGGTTGCCCTTTCCGTGGTGGGATTGGCTGCCGCACCGGCGGAACTGGTCGCCGAGCGCTGGACGTTGACCCCGGGTGCACCGGGGGTGAGGCCCGTGCCGTAGGAACCGGGCGCCGTCCCGGCGGGGTTGGCTGCCCTGTGGCCGGAGTCCGCTGCGACAGAGCCGGAGTTGGCCGCCGCCCGCTGGACGCCGAGCCCCGCGCGACCGGGGTCGGCTGCCATCGCGTCGCCGGAGCCACTGGTCGTACCGGCGAAGCCGCCCCGGGAGGCGTCAGCGCCAACAGCCGGTGCGGCGGGGGCCGTTGCCCCGACCGTGCCGCCGGACGCGCCGACGGGACTCGCACCCGAAGAGGCCGAGCCCGAACGCGCACCCGCATCGGCCGGACCCGAGGCGCTACGCCCGGACGCCGCCCGCCCCGACACGGAACGCTGCACCGTGGGTCCGCCGGAAGCAGTGGGCCCGAGTGAGGCACCACCGGGGACCGCGTGCCCGGTCGAAGAGCCGCCGGAGGCCGTGTGTCCGTGCGGGGTGGTACCCGAGGTAGCGTGCCCGCCCACTGACCCACCCGAGGCTGTATCCGCAGGTGACGTGCTCCCCAGGGCGCTGCCCGACGCCGAAGGCCCAGCCGAGGATCCGCCCGACGCGGAACGTTGTACCGAGGGCCCGCCGGAGGCCGTGTGTCCGCGCGAGGCTCCGTCGGCGGCCGTGCTGCCGGTCGAAGAGCCACCGGAGGTCGTGTGCCCGTGCGGGGCTCCGCCGGGGGCAGTGCGTCCGGTCGCAGAGCCACCCGAGGTCGTATCCGCAGGTGAAGTACCCCGCGAGGCGTTGCCCGATGCCGACTGCCCGGCCGGGGAACTGCCCGTCGTGGAACGTTGTACCGAGGGCCCGCCGGAGGCTGTGTGCCCGAGTGAGGCACCACCGGGGGCCGTGTGCCCGGTCGACGAACCATCGGAGGTCGTGCGCCCGAGTGAAGCGGCGCCGGGGGCAGTGCGTCCGGTCGCAGAGCCACCCGTGGCTGTATCCGCAGGTGAAGTGCCCCGCGAGGCGTAGCCCGATGCCGACTGCCCGGCCGCGGAGCCGCCCGACGCGGAGCGCTGTACCGAGGGTCCGCCGGAGGCCGTGGGCCCGCGCGAGGCGCCACCTGAGGCTGCGTGCCCCTCCGTAGATCCGCCCGACGCGGGGCGCTGCACCAAGGGTCCACCGGAAGCCGTGGGCCCGCGTGAGACTCCGCCGGTGGCTGTGTGCCTGCCCGCAGAATCACCGGGGGCCGTGTGCCCGTGCGGGGCACCGCCCGAGGCCGTGGGCCCCTCCGTAGAACCGCCCGACGCCGTATCCCCTGGTGAAGAACCCCCCGAGGCGCTGCGCGGAGCCGACTGCCCATCCGTAGAACCGCCCGACACGGAACGCTGAACCGAGGGTCCGCCCGAAGCCGCGTGCCCGGACGAAGAACCACCGGGGGCCGTGTGCCCGTCCGAGGAGCCACCAGGAGCCGTGTGCCCGCGCGGGACACCGCCCGAAGCCGTGTGCTCGCCCGTCCCCGCATCCCCCGCCGCAGCACCCCCCAACGCCGCGTACCCACCCGAGGCACCCCCCGAAGCCGAACCCCCCGAAGCCGCAACCCCCGATCCCCCGGCCGCCCCAGATGCCTGCGGGCGTGCCGTCGGCAGGGTGCGGCGTTGGATGGCGGGGGGTGCGGCGGGGGACTTGGTCAGTGGGGTGGGACGGGTGGTGCGGGGCGGTACGGGAGTGACCCGGGGGCCGGTCGGGCGGGACGGTGTGACCTGGTACGGCGCGCGCTGGACCGGCCGTGGGGCGGCGGGTGCGCCGGCCGGGGCCTCGGGCTCGTCGGTCGCCACCGGCAGGGTGCGCGAAGGCAGTTCGAGTCCGCCGACGGGGGTCGCCGACGTGGTGAGGACGTCCTTGATCAGCCCGCCCGGCGCTCCGGGCAGGACTGCGTGGGACAAGGTCCCGGTGAAGGACGGGTTCTGCCAGGTGCTCAACCGCCCGCTGAACCCGGCGTCCGCGACAACGGCCCGCCCCCCGACGGCGGCCCGCTGAATCGGCGCGAGCCCCTCCCAACCACGGACCGAACCAGCACCACCGGCCCCAGCAACACCACCACCCGAACCAACACCACCGGCCGAAGCCCCAGCACCGACCGAAGGGTCATCCCCGGTCGAAGCCCCGCCCGCCCCGCCCACGGCGCCCACCGCGCCCACGCCACCGCCGGAGCCGGCCCGGTCGTCCGGGTCGGCCCCGGTGGGTGAGCCGTTCCCCGGGGTGCCGCCCCGGCGTCCCGCCGGCCCGGCACCCCGTAGGCGATCCAAGAACCCCACGTGTCAGCCCTCCGCCCCGCCCCGTGTCACGAGGGACGCGATCTGTTCGGTGTAGCGGCGGCGGTCATGGTGTTCGAGGTCGAGAATCTCCTCGAAACCCCAGTGGAAGTGGAAGGCGACGTACGCGATCTCCTCGTGCAGCCGGTCGGTCGCGTACGTCACGATTCCCCCAGGCGGCTCCCGCCGAGTTCGACCTCGAAGGGTTCGGAGCAGTGGGGGCACTCCACGGCCGCGCGGGTGTGGCCCTCCGCGTTGACCTGCCGGTAGAAGTCCTGGAGGAACGCGAGGTCGGACGCGAACATGTTCTCCACGATCCCGTCGTGGACCATCGGCAGATTGCCCAGCCGGGTGATGACCCGGCCGAGCAGTACGACCGACAGATACGCGGGGTTCTCCTGGACACGGACGTCCCGGAGCGGGATCAGCTCGTCCCGGGCGGTGGCGAGACGCATCACGCCCTCCCGGTGGACGTTCCCGGCCTCGTCGACATAGCCGCGCGGCAGTTCGAACGGGAACTCCGTCCGCAGCCGCTGCGCCACCGGAGCGGGCGCGGGCGCGGATGCGGGCGCCGCGGCAGGCGCGAACCCGGACGCGGCCGGAGCCGAGTCCACCCCCGCACCCGCCACTCCCGTACCCGCACCCGCCACCACCGGCTCCGCACCCGGTACGTCCACGATCGAGCCGACGCCCGCGCCCACCCTGCCAGCCGTACGCCGCATTACTCGATGACCAGTTCTTCGAAGACGATGGTCACGGTCTCGGTCAGCGCGGACGCCTCGCCGGCCTTGAGGGTGCTCGCGTCGATCTTGCTGCACCAGGCGTTGCGCATGTTGTACCGCTTCACCGGGTTGTTCTGATAATCCATCATGATGATCGACGCGTTCTTACGGGCCGAGCTCATCTGACCGTTGATCGAGTCGTTGATCCACGTGTTGAACGCGGCCGACTGCGTCATACCGCGCACGACCGTGCACTGCCCGTTCTTCTGCACACCGGGCAGCAGGTTGACCTCGGGCCGGCCCTGGGCGGAGTTCTGCTGGTACGTGATGACGTCCTGTTCGAGGGTGAGGCCGCTGACCTCCGCGAGGTACTCGACCATCACCCCGTCGATCTGCAGGCCGAAATTGTGTGAAGTAAGGGCGTCACCCGGCGCGAGACTCATCTGTTCTGGTTCCTTCTCAAGGGGCTGGGGCTGGAGGATCTAGGCGAACGGCTGGCGTACCAGCGGAGGCGGAGGCGGCGGACCGCCTACTCCTCCAGCTCCCCGCTGCCGCTGGAGAACTGGGCCAGCCGGAAGATCACGAACTCGGCGGGCTTGACCGGGGCGATACCGATCTCGCAGATGACCCGGCCGAGGTCGACCGACTCCGGCGGGTTGGTCTCCTCGTCGCACTTGACGTAGTACGCGTCCTCGGGCCGCTGGCCGAACAGGGCGCCCTGGCGCCACTCGTTGACCAGGAACGCCGAGACGTTGCGCCGGATCCGGGCCCACAGCGCGTGGTCGTTCGGCTCGAACACCACCCACTGGGTGCCGATCAGGATCGACTCCTCCAGGTAGTTGAAGTACCGGCGGATGTTCAGGTAGCGCCAGGCCGGGTCGGAGGACATGGTGCGGGCGCCCCAGACGCGGATGCCGCGGCCCGGGAAGGCGCGGATGCAGTTGACGCCGATGGGGTTGAGCAGGTCCTGCTCACCACGGGTGATCTGGAGTTCGAGGTCCACCGCGCCGCGTACGACCTCGTTGGCGGGCGCCTTGTGCACACCGCGCTCGAAGTCGTTGCGGGCCCAGACACCGGCGACGTGGCCGCTCGGCGGGATGACCCGGGACTGGCCGCTGGCCGGGTCGAAGACCTTGATCCAGGGGTAGTAGAGGGCCGCGTACTTGGAGTCGTACCCGGCGGTCTCCTGGCGCCAGACCCGGATCTGACGGGCGTTGAGGCCGGGCGGCGGGTCGATGACGGCGACGCGGTCGCCCATCAGCTCGCAGTGCGCGATCAGACCGAGCTGGACCGCCTTGACGGCCTCCAGGTCGATCGCGCCGCGCTGGTAGGCGGCCATCAGGTCGGGCACGGCGACCATGGAGATCTCGTCCACGGCCTCCAGACCGCCGAAGCCGGTGCGGTCGGCGGAGTCGCCGAGGTACTGGGCCGGGCCCGGGTGGGCGTCGTCCGTCGCGGCGGGCGTGACGGCGGCGGGAGCGGCGGGGGCGGCCAGGGCCACGGTCTGGTTGTCGGGGCGCGCGAGCTGCGCGGCCGGCGCCGTCTCCTGGACCGTGATGAGCTTGGAGCGCTCCTTGACCTGGGTGACGACGTAGTTCCGGCCGCCCTTCTTGGCGGTCACGTCGAAGGTCTCGACCGGCTTGTCGCCGTCCTTGACGATCAGCCTGAAGCGTTCGGCGGGACCCTCGCCCTCGGGGTCGGCGACCTCGACGCTCAGCGAGCCGCCCGCGATGGCGGTCACACTGAACGTGCCCAGCTGCTTCGGCTCGCCCGGCGGCAGCGCGGCCGGCGCGGCGGAGCCCGTCACGGCGGCCGGACCCCCGGCGGACGCGGCGCCCTGCTCGGTGCCGCCGACGCGGACGACGTACGCGGCGCTGCCACCGTTGTTGAAGAACCCGTACACCGAGTGCGCGAGGTAGTAGCCGTCGGTGAACTCGCCGAAGGCGGCGACGTACTGGGACCAGTTGGTCACCAGGGTCGGCTCGTTCAGCGGGCCGGTCGGGGCCAGGCCGACGAAGGCGGCCACCGAGGTGCCCACACCCTCGATGGGACGCGAGCCGCTGGCCACCTCCTCGACGTAGACGCCCGGCGACAGGTAGGACGGCATGCTCTGCTCTCCTTGGGGTACGAGACAGGTCGCCTCTCACCCTCACGCGCGAAGCGCGTCCCCCGAAACGTCCTCCGGTACCTGATCGGGGGCATGTCCGTTGCCCCCAGGGGCAGTCCGGCGCGGCGTTCGGGCATGGTGAGCCTGCACCTTCTCCTCGTGACCGGGTCTCGGCCCGCCCGGTAGCGTCCCGATGTGAGCCTTTGGACTTCCCTCGAACCCGCCTCCGCGACCGTGGACCCGGGGAGCAGTACGACCGTTCGGCTGCGTCTGCGCAACACCGGTGACGTGGTCGACGAGTACCGCTTCGAGCCGGTCGGTGACATCGCGCCGTGGACGACCGTGGAG